>NZ_CP035417.1:0-70000 GCF_004123675.1 Leisingera sp. NJS204
ATGACAGAAGAAAAATGGGGACAGCTCAGAAACCGGCTGTTGAAGACAGTCGGCCAGAACAATTTCACAACCTGGATTGAGCCATTGGAGTTTGACACCGTGGACGGCGGCGTTGCTGTCTTCAAAGTGCCGACGAATTTCATGGGGAACTATGTCAGCCAGAACTTTGCGGATCTGATTCTGCATGAGCTGGCCATGTCCGGTGAGCCGGTCCAGCGCCTGGCCTTCCGGGTTGCTGCCAACAGCCCGGCACGTCCGGCAGACACCGCCGTAGCGGCTGATGTCTATGGCGGCGCACAGGGCGACGTGGCGGTGATGACAGCACCCGCTGCTGTGCCGGCATCGGCGGGTGGCAAGGACACGCTTGAAGCGCTGCAGGCGGCTCCGCTGGATCCGCGCTTTACCTTCGACAGCTTTGTCGTGGGCAAGCCGAACGAACTGGCTCATGCTGCCGCGCGCCGCGTTGGCGAAGGCGGCCCGGTCACCTTCAACCCGCTGGTGCTATATGGCGGCGTTGGTCTGGGTAAGACCCACCTGATGCACGCCATAGCCTGGGAGCTGAAGGAAAAGAACCCGTCGCTCAACGTGCTGTATCTGTCGGCGGAACAGTTCATGTACCGCTTTGTGCAAGCGCTGCGCGAGCGCAAGATGATGGACTTCAAGCACCTGTTCCGCTCCGTCGATGTGCTGATGGTGGATGACGTTCAGTTCATCGCCGGCAAAGATTCCACCCAGGAGGAATTCTTCCACACCTTCAACGCGCTGGTGGATCAGAATAAGCAGATCATCATCTCGGCCGACCGCGCCCCCGGCGAGATCAAGGATCTGGAGGACCGGGTGAAATCCCGCCTGCAGTGCGGCTTGGTGGTGGATTTGCACCCGACCGACTATGAGCTGCGCCTGGGCATCTTGCAGACCAAGGTGGAGCAGCAGCGCAAAACTTATCCGGACCTGTGCATCGCCGCTGGCGTGCTGGAATTCCTGGCACACCGCATCTCGACCAATGTGCGGGTGCTCGAAGGCGCTCTCACCCGCCTGTTTGCCTTTGCCTCGCTGGTAGGCCGCGAGATCGACATGGACCTGACCCAGGATTGCCTGGCCGACGTGCTGCGGGCCTCCGAGCGAAAGATCACTGTCGAGGAGATCCAGCGCAAGGTGTCCGAGTACTACAATATCCGCATGTCCGACATCATCGGCCCCAAGCGACTGCGTTCTTACGCCCGCCCGCGTCAGGTGGCGATGTACCTGTGCAAGCAGCTGACCAGCCGCAGCTTGCCGGAAATCGGCCGCCGTTTTGGCGGGCGCGACCACACCACAGTCATGCATGGTGTGAAGCGCATCGAGGAGCTGAAAACCACTGACGGCCAGATCGCCGAAGACGTGGAGATGCTGCGCCGGTCGCTTGAAGCCTGACGGGCGGTTTTAGCCCAAACTGCTTGCCCCGATTTGCACTGCGGCCCCGGTTTCCGGGGCCGTTTTGTTGCGTAATGAGTCCGGAACGGCATGCCGGCGGACCCATAAAGGCAGCGAATACCCGTTTTCGCGGAAAACAAAGTTTCAGCCCGGTCAAAACCAGCCATAACAGTGTCCTGGACAGGAACTTCCGCATGACACAGCCGGCCTTCGAAAACACAGACACGCCCCGCGGGTTGGCTTTTGCCATTGCGGCCTACCTGATGTGGGGATTTTTGCCGCTTTACATGAAAGCGCTGTCGCACATTCCCGCAGCTGAAGTTGTTACCCACCGGGTAATCTGGTCAGTGCCTGTCGCTGGGGCGCTTCTGCTCATTCTGCGGCGGACACGGGATCTGCAGGCGGCGCTGAAAAATCCCCGGATGCTGGGCATGGCCTGTATCACTGCGGCGCTGATTTCGGTGAATTGGGGGATCTATGTCTGGTCGATTGCCTCTGGCCGGGCGTTGGACGCGGCTTTGGGCTACTATATCAATCCGTTATTCAGCATTGCCCTGGGCGCCTTCCTGCTGCGTGAGCCGCTCACCAAGGCCCAAATGGCCGCTGTTGCTTTGGCCGCTGCTGCAGTGGTGGTTCTGACGGTCGAAGCCGGCAGCGTGCCTTGGGTCTCAATTGGGCTGACGCTGACTTGGGGGTTTTATGCGTTTTTCAAAAAATCGCTGCCGATCGGCCCCAATCAGGGTTTTCTGCTGGAGGTACTGATCCTGCTGTTCCCGGCGCTGGGCTATTTTGCCTATCTTGCTGCGACCGGCAGCAGCAGCTTTGGCGGCTCTTTCAGCGACACCTTGCTGCTTCTTGGGTGCGGTGTTGTCACCGCGGTGCCGTTGATCATCTATGCCAACGGGGCCAAGCTGGTGCGGCTGTCGACCATGGGAATCCTGCAATACATCGCACCGACTATGATCATGCTGGCTGCGGTACTGCTGTTTGGCGAGGAATTCGGACGTGCCAGGATGATCGCCTTCCCGATGATCTGGGCCGCTTTGGTTATCTACTCGATTCCGATGGTGCGGCAGATGCGCAAACGTCCGGGTTAAGAGGGCTATTCGCCGGCCGGGGCGTCCTCGACCACGCCCACAACAGGCCCCATCATGAATCCCGCATCGCTGCGGCCCAGCTCAGGCGCATGCAGGCGCGAGATGTTGCCGTCGAAATACAGCGCGTTTGGCAGTTTCAGGTAATCCCGGAACAGGCTGCCGAACTGGTGAAACGTCACCGCATTGCGCGAGATGGCAAAGACGACGCGATGGCCATCGGCTGAGGTGCCGACCCCGTTCCTCACATAATAACTGTCCGAATCGGGCAGGAACCGCGGATGCAGTTCTCCATCGATCACCAGCATCGGCCCGGATTGGGTGGCATAGGCGCAGGCGGGGGCGGCTTTGCCGAAAGCAAAGGTTTCGAAAACATCAGCCCGGCCTTCGCGGATGCAGAAGACGCCATTGGGAAGCAGGCCGAAGTTGCCAGGGCCTGCATTGGTGACCAGCCGCATTTCTTCGGCGCCGTCTTCAACATAGAGACCCACGGGCGAGCGGTCGCTGTGATACATCCCGGCATTGGTGGCAAATACCAGCGCTTTGCCGTCTTCCGCCAACGCCGTGTCGAGCGTGGAGAAATGCCCGTAGACTTGCCCCTCGCCATCGCGCAGGAACAGCCGCAGCTGCTCCCGTGATGCATCCACCTCGCAGATCGAATACCGGTTGCCCTCGTAGGCCGCATCGCTGCATTCCACCGCGCCTGCGGCCGGGGCGGCCCAGAGCGCGGCCAGCAGCAAAGCGGCCTTGCGGATCACTCTTCCGTGTCGCGGCGCACCGCGTCCTGGGACAGCATCCGGCGGGTCTCGTCCATCTGATCAAAGGTTTCATCCAGCCGGAAGCGCAGATCCGGGGCGAACTTCAGTCCCAGCTTCTTGCCGACCGCGCGGCGCAGCTCACCCTTGTTCCGGGCGAGGAGCTTTAGCACATCCTCCTGCCCCTTGCCGCCCAAAGGCAGCACAAAGGCAGTGGCGATTTTCAGATCCGGCGAGGTGCGCACCTCGCCTACGGTGATCGACATGCGGTTCAGGTCCGGGTCATGCACATCTCCGCGCGCCAGCACCTCGGAGAGAGAGCGGCGGATCAGTTCGCCGACGCGAAGCTGGCGCTGGGAAGGGCCGGGGCCATCTTGGAATTTGTTCTTTGCCATATTTCCGATCTATGCCGGATTGCGGGCTTTGCCAAGCGCTGCCCGGCAATGTAGGACAAATCCAGCTTGAACAAGGGAATTGGCCAATGACTCACAAACCAGGGATTGTGATTACCGGCGCATCAGGCCGCATGGGGCAGATGCTGATCAAGACGGTGCTGGAAAGCGATAGGGCCACGCTGACCGGCGCGGTGGAGCGTGAAGGGCATGCTTGGGTCGGCCGCGATGCGGGCGAAGCAATGGGCGGCGCTCCCGTTGGTGTCACCGTCACGTCGGATGCGCTGGAGGCTTTTTCCAAAGCGCAAGCGGTGATTGATTTCACATCGCCGGAAGCGACGTTGAATTTTTCCAAACTGGCAGCCCAAGCGCGCGCGGTGCATGTGATCGGCACCACCGGCATGACGGATGCGCAGATCGCCCAGCTGGAGCCGGCCTCCCGGCACGCAGTGATCGTGCGCGCCGGCAACATGAGCCTTGGTGTGAACCTGCTGGTGCAGCTGACCAAGAAGGTCGCCGCGGCGCTGGACGAGGATTTCGACATCGAAGTGATCGAGGCGCATCACCGCCACAAGGTCGATGCTCCGTCTGGCACTGCATTGATGCTGGGCGAAGCCGCAGCCGAAGGCCGCGGCGTTCATCTGTCGGATGTGCGCGATTCCGGACGTGATGGCATCACCGGCGCCCGCAAGCGCGGCGACATTGGATTCGCCGCCATCCGCGGCGGCGACATCGTGGGCGAGCATGACGTGCTGTTTGCCGCCGCTGGCGAACGTATCGTGCTGCGCCATATGGCCACCGACCGCGCCATTTTTGCCCGCGGCGCGCTGAAGGCTGCGCTTTGGGGCCAGGACAAGGGGGCGGGACAGTATGATATGGTGGATGTGCTGGGGCTCTGAGGTCTGAAATGCGGCCCTGGGGGCCGTCCCTCGCCTCTCGGCGGCAAAGCCGCCTGCTGGCAGCGGGACGTGAGTATTTTTGAAAAGATGAAGGTCATTCACCTTTGGGAAAATACTCTGGGGGTGAGCAGGCAGCGCCTGCGAGGGGGCAAAGCCCCGGCCGCGGCTCAAAAATCGACTGCGATGCCTTTTTTTTCCCAATCGCCAAAGCGGGCTGGATCGGGTCCATCGCGTCCGCCCAGCTCCTTGGGGCGCGGGTCCTGCGCCTCGGCTGCCTTGCGGCGCTCTTCGGCTTCGGCCAATGCGCGCAGGGCGGCGGGAGGCAGGCCATTTGTACCAAGTGGAGTATCGTCGCTCATCGCGGGTTCCTTTATGCTTGGCCCATGATATACGCCCCTGTCCCGCGCAAACAAGCCGCGCCCTGAGGAGTTGCCAGATGTCAGACGCCAATCACGCCCGCCGCACCGCGGTATACCTGCTGGATCAGGTTCTGGGAGAGGGGCGGCTGCTGGCGGAATGTTATGCCGCAGGTGCACTGGAGAAGCTGGCGCCGGAAGACCGGGCACGGGCGCAGCGGCTGGCAGCGGAAACCCTGCGCAACCTGGAACGCGCAGACCGGGTGCTGAAGAAACATCTGAAGAAAGCACCGCCAATGACCGTGCTGAATGCGTTGCGGCTGGGAGCGGTGGAATTGTGTTCGGGCGGCGCGGCACACGGTGTCGTGAATGCTATGGTGGCCATTATCTCAAAGCACCGGCGGCATGGGCAGCTCAAGGGGCTGGTCAATGCAGTATTGCGCAAGGTGGCAGAAGACGGACCGGCGGAATGGGCCAAGCTGCGTGTGCCGCGTCTGCCGAACTGGTTGCGCAAACCATTGGTGCAGGCCTGGGGAGCGGAGGCGATGCTGGGTATGGAGACCGCGCATTTCGCCGGTGCCGCGCTGGATGTGACAGCTAAACCCAATTCGGACTTGAGCGCTTTGTGCGGGGAAATCTTGCCCACCGGTTCTGTGCGGATCGCCAATGCCGGGCAGGTTTCGGCGCTTTCTGGATATGAGACCGGCGACTGGTGGATCCAGGATGCTGCCGCCGCGTTGCCCGCCCGCATTCTGAATGTTCGCCCAGGTGAGCATGTGCTGGAACTTTGCGCGGCGCCGGGCGGTAAAACCATGCAGATGGCAGCCGCGGGTGCCAATGTGACCGCAGTGGATGTCTCCCAAAACCGCATGTCCAGGCTCCAGGAAAACCTGACCCGCACTGGACTGCAAGCGGAGCTGGTTGTGGGCGATGCATTGGAACAGCAGGGCCAGTTCGATGCCGTGCTGCTGGATGCCCCCTGTTCGGCCACCGGCACAATCCGCCGCCACCCGGATCTTCCTCAGGCCAAAGATGGCAGTGACTTTGGCGCCTTGATCGAACTGCAGGCGCAGATGCTGGCCCACGCCTGGACCCTGGTGAAACCTGGCGGGCGGCTGATGTTCTGCACTTGCTCCCTGCTGCCGGATGAGGGCGAATGCCAGGTGGAGGAAGCGCTGGACATGTTCCCGGAGATGTCAGTCGACCGCGAAGGATTGCAGGTGCCCGGCGTGGTTCCGGACTGGATCAGCGAAGAGGGCGGCTTGCGCTTGCGCCCCGACTACTGGCCGGAACGCGGTGGCATGGATGGGTTCTATATGGCCCTTTTGCGCAAATCCGCGTGACCCTGGTGCGTCCCCGGTTTTCGCCGGTGACTTGAACCGCCCCTCGCGTTATGCTCGCGCCAAAACGCCCTGGCAAAATCCGGCGTGAGGCAAAAAGAGCATGTCCACTTTTGACAGAATGGCCGGCCGCGGCACCCGGCTGCTGAACAGCTATTACGCTTGGCGGGCGCGCAGCCAGCCGGCTGCTACCGGCTTTGTCTCGCAGCCCGAGCCGCGCACCATCGGCAGCTTTGCCCGTGGCCGTCAGCTGGTGGCTGGCAACCTGCTGTTTGCTGGGTATCTGGTCGAATCGCCTGACACCGGATTGTGGGAGGTTGCCGCCCCGGATGCAGCTTTCGATGCGGAGCGGCACGGTTTTTCCTGGCTCGATGACCTGGCGGCGGTCGGGGATTTCAAGGCCCGCGCCAAAGCGCAGAAATGGGTCTGGGGCTGGATCCAGCAGCACGGACGCAGCGGCGGGCTGGCCTGGCTGCCCGATCTGACCGGGCGGCGGGTGATCCGCTGGATCAACCACGCGCTGTTCCTGCTGAGCGGCAAGGAAAAGGACGAGACCGAAGCCTTTTATCATTCGCTGTCGCAACAGACCTGGTTCCTGGCACAGCGCTGGCAGGGGGCTGCGCCGGGTTTGCCCCGGTTCGAGGCATTATGCGGCTTGATCTATGCGGGTCTTGCCCTGCAGGGACGCGAAGAGCTGGCCGACCCGGCGGTCCGCGCGCTGGCGGCAGAATGCGAGGCGCAGATTGATGACCAGGGCGGGTTGCCGACCCGCAACCCAGAAGAGCTGTTGGAGGTTTTCACCCTGCTGACCTGGGCCGCGGCTGCCCTGCATGAAGCCGGGCGCACAGTGCCGCCTGCGCATATCAATGCGATTGAGCGGATCGCCCCCACTTTGCGCACCTTGCGCCACAGTGATGGCGGGCTGGCACGGTTCCATGGCGGCGGCCGTGGATTGAAGGGGCGGCTGGACCATGCCCTTGCGGCCAGTCATGTGGCTGATCGCCATGCGGATGGGCTGGCAATGGGGTTTGCCCGGCTGTCTGCGCGGCGGACATCGGTACTTGTCGATGCCTCGGCGCCGCCCAAGGGCAAGGCGTCAAACTATGGTCATGCCTCGACCCTGGCGTTTGAGCTGACATCAGGGCGGCGGCCTCTGATTGTGAATTGCGGATCGGGTGAAACTTTTGGCGTCGAATGGCGCCGGGCCGGGCGCGCCACGCCCTCGCATTCCACGCTGTGCATCGAGGGGCACTCCAGCGCCCGGCTGGCCGCGCCGCACAAGACCACTGGCCATGAGGAATTGATCGAAGCCCCTGATGAGGTGCCGCTGGAGGTCAGCGACCTGGCGGATGGCTGCCGTTTTCAGGGCGGGCACAATGGCTATTCTTCTCATTTCGGGCTGACCCATGCTCGGACCCTGGATTTGTCGTTTGACGGGCGGGCGCTGAGCGGCGAAGACATGCTGGTGGCGCTGGACGATGCTGCCAAGCGCCAGTTCACCAAGGTGCGGGATACCAGCGCTGAAGGCGGCGTCGGCTTTGACCTCCGCCTGCATTTGCACCCTGAGGTGGACGCGGCCCTTGACTTGGGCGGCGCCGCGGTATCCATGGCGCTCAAGAGCGGGGAAATCTGGGTGTTCCGCCATGACGGAACCTGCCGGCTGCGGCTGGAGCCGAGTGTTTTCCTGGAAAAGACCCGCTTAAAGCCGCGTGCGGCAAAGCAGATCGTTTTATCCGGACGCGCGATGGAGTATGCGACGCGTATCCGGTGGACGCTCAGCAAAGCGCAGGAGACTGCCATTGCCGTGCGAGACCTGAACCGGGACGAACCCGAGACGTTTGACTGAGCCTTTGAAAAGGACCGCCCTGCCATGACCGACCTTCACCCCGTACGCCGTGCGCTGCTTTCCGTATCCGACAAGACCGGCCTGATCGAGCTGGGCAAGGCGCTGTCTGCGCGCGGTGTTGAGCTGCTGTCCACCGGCGGCTCTGCCAAGGCGCTGCGTGAAGCCGGCCTAACGGTCAAGGATGTCTCGGAAGTGACCGGTTTTCCGGAAATGATGGACGGACGCGTAAAGACCCTGCATCCGATGGTGCATGGCGGCCTGCTGGCGCTGCGCGACAATGATACTCATGTTGCTGCAATGAACGAACATGGCATCGGTGCCATCGACCTGCTGGTGGTGAACCTCTACCCGTTTGAAGCGGCCCTGGCGCGCGGTGCCGGTTATGACGAGATGATCGAAAACATCGACATCGGCGGCCCGGCGATGATCCGTGCGGCCTCCAAGAACCACCTGTTCGTGAACGTGGTGACCGATGTGCAGGACTATGAGGCGCTGCTGGCAGAGCTGGACCGGAACGACGGTCAGACGTCTTATGCTTTCCGCCAGCGCCTGTCGCAGACCGCCTATGCCCGTACCGCGGCCTATGATGCTGCCGTGTCGAATTGGATGGCAACCGCGATTGAAGAGAAAACCCCGCGCCGCCGTGCCTTTGCGGGCGAGCTGAAGCAAACCTTGCGTTATGGCGAAAACAGCCACCAGGAGGCGGCTTTTTATACCGATGGCAGCAACCGCCCCGGTGTGGCCACCGCGGTGCAGCTGCAGGGCAAAGAACTGAGCTATAATAACATCAACGACACCGACGCGGCCTATGAGCTGGTGGCGGAATTCGATCCTGCCGACAGCGCCGCTGTCGCGATCATCAAACACGCCAACCCCTGCGGCGTGGCCAAGGGCGCGACCCTGGCCGAGGCCTATCAGAAGGCGTTTGACTGCGACCGCACCTCCGCATTTGGCGGCATTGTCGCGCTGAACCAGCCGCTGGACGCCGAAACCGCCGCCAAGATCACCGAGATTTTCACCGAAGTAGTTATCGCGCCCGGTGCTTCGGAGGAGGCTAAGGCGGTCTTCGCGGCCAAAAAGAACCTGCGCCTGCTGCTGACGGATGGTCTGCCCGAGCCGCGCAAAGCCATCACCGCCTACAAACAGGTGGCCGGAGGTATGCTGGTACAGGACAAGGACGTGGGCTACGTCGGCATGGAGGACTTGAAGGTGGTGACCGAAAAGGCTCCGTCTGATGCCCAGATGCAGGACATGCTGTTTGCCTGGAAAGTCGCCAAACACGTCAAATCCAACGCCATCGTCTATGTGAAGGACAGCGCCACCGTTGGCGTCGGCGCCGGCCAGATGAGCCGCTTGGACAGCGCCAATGTGGCTGCGGCCAAGGCCGGCCGCATGGCCGTCGAACTGGGTCTGGAAGAAAGCCTCGCCAAGGGCTGCGCAGTCGCTTCGGATGCGTTTTTCCCCTTTGCGGACGGGTTGCTGGAAGCTGCAGCTGCTGGCGGCGCCTGCGTCATTCAGCCGGGCGGCTCGATGCGTGACGACGAGGTGATCAAGGCTGCCAACGAGGCGGGCCTGGCCATGGTCTTCACCGGCATGCGCCACTTCCGCCACTAAGCAGGCAGAGCTAAGACATGGCAGCACGTTGGATGATCTGGGGCGCCGGCCTTTCGTTTCTGGCGGATCAGGCAAGTAAATACCTGGTGATCCACTGGATGGCGCTGGACCAGCGCCACCGGATCGACGTGCTGCCGCCGTTTCTGAACTTCCGCTACGGCGAGAATACCGGCATCAACTTCGGTCTGTTCGGCGGCGGAGACGAGGCATCGCGCTGGATTCTGATCGGGATGTCACTGGCGATCTGCCTGGCCCTTGTGATCTGGATCGCACGCGCACAGAAGGCGGCGTGGGGCATGCAGCTCTCGGCCGGGCTGGTGATCGGTGGCGCGCTGGGCAATGTCGCGGACCGTCTGCTGTACGGGTACGTGCTGGATTTCCTGAACACATCGTGCTGCGGCATCCAGAACCCGTTTGTGTTCAATGTTGCCGATATCTTCATCTTTGCAGGCGCAGCGGGGCTGATTTTCTTTGACGGGCGGCGCAAAAAGCCTGCGTAGACCTCGCTGGGCAATTGCGCTAAAAGCGCTGAGAAACAGGCAGGAGTTTGGGGTAATGCGGATCCCGTTCGGAGTGATCGTTCTGGCAGGCGCACTGGCTGTGGCTGGTTGCGGGCAAAAGGGGCTGCGCCTCATCCAGAAGCCCGGCACCGGCCCGGATGAATTCCTGGTTCTGCCCTCCAAACCGCTAAGCACGCCGGAAAGCTACAGCAGCCTGCCGGCCCCGACACCCGGCGGCGCCAATCTGACGGATCCCAATCCGCAAGCCGAAGCGGTTGCTGCCCTGGGCGGCAAACCCGGCGCCTTGGTTCCTGGCAGCGGTATTCCTTCCAGCGATGCGGCCCTGGTGACAGCGTCCAGCCGCTATGGTGTGGAACCGGGCGTGCGCGAAACGGTCGCCGAAGAGGACGCCAAATTCCGCCACCGCAACCGCCGTGTGGGCCGGATCAAACTGCTGCCGGTGGATCGCTACGAGCAGCTTTACAAAAAACAGACGCTGGACCCGCATGCCGCCAACGAACAATTCCGCCGTGCCGGGGCTGCTACCCCATCCGCACCGCCGGTTGACGGTTTCTGATCCTCACTTTTCTGCCAGCCAGTCTTGTAAGACGCCAGCAGCAGCGTAGGTTGACAGCAGTCTTTCTGCTGGCAATGGGTGGCGAATTGTGGCTGCATTGAACAAAAGAGCAGTAACCGCACTGTGCCAGGCAAGGGCAAACGTGCAGAAATTGGAGGATGCCAGATGATCCAAAGGATCACATTGGCCGCCGCAGCGCTGACTGCTGCCCTGACTGGCCCGCTATGGGCCGAAGATGAGGCGGTGACCGCGTTCACCCTGGACAACGGCATGGAAGTGGTGGTGCTTGAAGACCATCGCGCGCCGGTGGTGCAGCAGATGGTCTGGTACCGGGCCGGCTCCGCGGATGAGCCGCCGGGCCAGTCCGGAGTTGCCCACTTCCTGGAGCATTTGCTGTTCAAGGGCACCGACAAACTGGCACCGGGGGAGCTGTCGGCCACCGTGCGGGCCAACGGCGGTCAGGACAATGCCTTTACCAGCTATGATTACACCGCCTATTTCCAGCGCGTCGCCGCCGACAGGCTGGAGCTGATGATGCAGATGGAAAGCGACCGGATGTCCAATCTGCGGCTCAGCGAAGAGGATATCGCCACCGAGCGCGAGGTCATCCTGGAAGAGCGCAACCAGCGCACCGACAACGACCCGGTGGCCCTGTTTCGCGAACAGCTGCAGGCGGTGCAGTATCTGAATCACCGTTACGGCCAGCCGGTGATCGGCTGGCGCCACGAGATGGAAAGCCTGGATATGGAGGACGCGCTGTCCTTTTACCGCACCTATTACGCACCCAATAACGCTATCCTGGTGGTCTCCGGCGATGTGAAGCCGCAAGATGTAAAGGCGCTGGCCGAGCAGTATTATGGTGCGATCCCAGCCAACCCGGACTTGCCGGAGCGCTTCCGCAGCCAGGAGCCGCCTCAGACGGCAGCCCGCCGCATCACCTATCAGGATCCGCGCGTCGCCCAGCCCTATGTGCAACGCTCCTATCTGGCGCCGGAACGCGACAGCGGCGCCCAGCAGAAAGCTGCTGCGCTTTATCTGCTGGCTGAACTCTTGGGCGGCGGCAGCACTTCCTATCTGGCCAATGCGCTGCAGTTCGACCAGCAGGTCGCCGTCTACTCCGGTGCCTTTTATTCAGGCAGCTCGCTGGATGATACGTCCTTCACCTTTCTTGTGGTTCCGGCTGAGGGCATCAGCATGGACCAAGCCGAGGAGGCGTTGGATGCCACTATCGCCCGCTTTCTGGAAGCAGGAGTGGACGAAGCCCAGTTGGAGCGCATCAAGCTGCAGCTGCGCGCCGCCGAAATCTATGACCGCGACAACGTGAACGGAATTGCCAACCGCTATGGCCAGGCGCTCAGTATCGGGCTGACAGTGCAGGATGTGCAGGATTGGCCGAAGATCCTGCAATCGGTCACCGCGGATGAGATCATCGCCGCCGCCAATGAGGTTCTGCGGCCTGAAACGTCAGTCACCGGTTGGATGACGCGCGGCCAGGAGGTAACCCAATGACCTTGCTGAAACTAATCGCCGCGTCCTTGGTGGCCTGCTGCATGGCACTGCCCGCATGGGCCGGGGTCAAGATCGAGGAAGTCACCTCTCCCGGCGGTATCACCGCCTGGCTGGTCGAGGACCATGCGATTCCCTTCTCCGCTCTTGAGCTGCGCTTTCGCGGCGGCACCTCATTGGATGCCCCCGGGAAACGCGGGGCGGTGCACCTGATGACTGGATTGCTGGAGGAAGGCTCCGGTGATCTGCGGGCACAGGATTATGCCCGCGCATTGGAATCCCTGGCGGCGGAGTTTTCCTATGATGCTGACAAGGATTCAGTCTCCATTTCCGCCCGCTTCCTAACCGAAAACCGACAGGATGCAGTGGCCCTTTTGCGCCAGACCCTGTTCGAGCCGCGGTTTGACCAGGATGCGTTGGACCGGGTCCGGGCCCAGGTGTTGGCGGGTTTGCGTTCTGATGCCAAAAATCCGAACACAATCGCGGGCGAGGCCTTCTCCCGGATGGCCTTTGGCGACCACCCTTACGCCAGCGACGGCAAGGGAACGCAGGAGACCGTTTCCGCACTTGGCCGGCAGGATATTTTTGACGCCTATGAGGCTGTTTTTGCTCGGGACAGGCTGTACGTCAGTGCAGTGGGCGATATCACCGCCGAGGAGCTTGGCGTGCTCCTGGATGAGCTGCTGGGCGCTTTGCCGGCAGAGGGCGACCCGATTCCGGGTCCGGCTGAGGTCACTATCGCGGGCGGCGTCACTGTTGTGGATTTCGACACCCCGCAATCTGTGGCGCTGTTCGGCCAAAAGGGGATCAAGCGCGAGGATCCGGATTTCTTCACTGCTTATGTGATGAACCAGATCCTGGGGGGCGGTTCCTTTGAAACCCGGCTGATGACCGAGGTGCGGGAAAAGCGCGGGCTGACCTATGGGGTTTACTCCTATCTGGTGCCGCGTGATCTGGCGGCGGTCTATATGGGATCGGTGGCGTCGGCTAACGGCAAGATGGCCGAAGCGGTCGAGGTGATCCGCGATGAATGGCGCCGGATGGCCGAACAAGGTGTGACAGAGAAAGAGCTGAAGGATGCGCAGACCTATCTGACTGGCGCCTACCCGCTGCGCTTTGACGGCAATGGCCGTATTGCCTCAATCCTTGCGGGTATGCAGATGGACCATTTGCCAATCAGCTATGTGGAAACCCGCAACGACCGTATCAACGCGGTCACGCTGGAAGATGTGAACCGCTTTGCCGCGGAGTTCATGGATCCTGACGGTTTGCATTTTGCGATTGCCGGACGCCCTGATGGGCTGGAAACCACCAACTGACAGCTCTCAGGCGGGGCTGCGAGGCCCCGCTAAGGAACCCGCACAGCACACTGCTGCCCAGGGCGGCTGATGCTTGCCGCTTTCCCTTTCAATTTACCCCAAACTCATGTATGGGCGGGCTTGTCTGAGACGATGTGCCAGGCCCTGGCACGCGAAAGCAAGATAGAAGGGGCCGGCGGCAATGGGGCCGCCACGCAAACGGGAGACCCGGAGGGCCGGGAGTGCTCCCAATTAGGATACGCTAGATGTTTAACGTTTCGAAAAAATCGATGCAGTGGGGCGAAGAGACGCTTACACTGGAAACCGGCAAGGTTGCCCGCCAGGCTGATGGCTCTGTGATTGCCACGCTGGGCGAAACCTCGGTCATGGCCAACGTGACCTTTGCCCGTCAGCAGAAGCCCGGCCAGGACTTCTTCCCGCTGACCGTGCATTACCAGGAAAAATACTATGCTGCGGGCAAAGTGCCCGGCGGCTTCTTCAAGCGCGAAGCGCGCCCGACCGAAAAAGAAACCCTGACCGCGCGTCTGATCGACCGTCCGATCCGCCCGCTGTTCGTCCCCGGCTTCAAGAACGAAGTGCTGGTGATGTGCACCGTGCTGAGCCACGACCTGGTCAACGACCCGGACATGGTTGCAATGATCGCCGCCTCCGCTGCGCTGACCCTGTCGGGCGCACCGTTCATGGGTCCGATTGCCTGCGCCCGTGTTGGTTTTGAGGATGGCGAATACATCCTGAACCCGACCGTTGACGACATGCAGGACCTGCGCCTGAACCCCGAGCAGCGTCTGGATCTGGTTGTTGCCGGCACCAAAGACGCAGTGATGATGGTGGAATCGGAAGCATACGAGCTGTCCGAAGCAGAAATGCTGGGTGCGGTGAAATTTGCCCACGAGCAGATCCAGCCGGTCATCGACCTGATCATCTCGCTGGCCGAAGAAGCCGCGAAAGAGCCGTTCGACTTCCAAGCGCCGGATTACTCCGAGCTGTACGAAGCGGTCAAAGCTGCCGGCGAAACCGAAATGCGCGCTGCCTTTGCGATCAGCGACAAGCAGGAGCGCACCGCCGCTGTTGCCGCCGCCCGCGAAACCATCAAGGGTGCTCTGTCCGAAGAGCAGCTGGGCGATGCAAACCTGGGTTCCGCGTTGAAAAAGCTGGAAGCCGGTATTCTGCGCGGCGATGTTGTCAAAACCGGCAAGCGGATCGACGGACGTAAAACCGACGAGATCCGCGCGATTGAGTCCGAAACCGGCCTGCTGCCGCGGACCCATGGTTCGGCGCTGTTCACCCGTGGTGAAACCCAGGGTCTGGTTGTGACCACGCTGGGCACCGGCGACGACGAGCAGTTCATTGACGCGCTGCACGGCAACTTCAAGTCCAACTTCCTGCTGCACTACAACTTCCCTCCCTACTCGGTTGGTGAAGTTGGCCGTGTTGGCGGCCCCGGCCGCCGCGAAATCGGCCACGGCAAGCTGGCATGGCGTGCGTTGCAGGCGGTTCTGCCTGCGGCAACCGACTTCCCCTACACCATCCGTCTGGTCTCCGAGATCACCGAATCGAACGGTTCGTCCTCGATGGCTTCGGTCTGCGGCGGTTCGCTGTCGATGATGGACGCAGGTGTGCCGCTGAAAGCACCGGTTGCCGGTGTTGCGATGGGCCTGATCCTGGAAGACGACGGCTCTTACGCGATCCTGTCCGACATCCTGGGTGACGAAGACCACCTGGGCGACATGGACTTCAAAGTGGCAGGCACCGAAAACGGTATCACCTCGCTGCAGATGGACATCAAGGTCGCAGGCATCACGCCCGAGATCATGGAGAAAGCCCTGGCCCAGGCCAAAGACGGCCGTATCCACATCCTTGGCGAGATGGCGAAAGCCCTGACCGAAGCGTCCGACTTCTCGGTCCACGCTCCGCGCATCGAGACCATGCAGATCCCGACCGACAAGATCCGTGAAGTGATCGGTTCCGGCGGCAAGGTGATCCGCGAGATCGTCGAAGTGTCCGGCGCCAAAGTCGACATCAACGACGATGGCATCATCAAGATCGCCAGCCCGAACGGCGAAGCCATCAAAAAGGCCTATGACATGATCTATTCGATCGTGGCAGAGCCGGAAGAAGGCCAAGTCTACACCGGTAAGGTTGTGAAGATCGTCGACTTCGGCGCCTTTGTGAACTTCTTCGGCAAGCGCGACGGCCTGGTGCATGTCTCCCAGATCGAAAACCGCCGCCTGAACCATCCTTCGGACGTTCTGAAGGAAGGCCAGGAAGTGAAGGTCAAGCTGCTGGGCTTTGATGACCGCGGCAAAGTCCGCCTGTCGATGAAAATCGTCGATCAGGAAACCGGCGAAGAAATCGCGCCGGAAAAGAAAGAAAAAGCAGAGCAGGACTGATCCCAGTCTGACTGCACATAAACAGCCCGGGGCGCGCGATCCGTGCCCCGGGTTTTCCATTTCTGCCGGGACGCTTATGGAACAGTCTTTGCCGCCCCGTGTGACCATCATAACGGTCACCTATAATTCTTCCGCCGTTGTTGAGGGCCTGTTGCGCTCCATTCCAGCTTCGGTGCCTTGCATTCTGGTCGATAACGCGTCCCAGGATGCAGAAGACACCGGCGCGCTGGCCGCAGCACATGGCGCCCGGTTTATTGAGAACCCGGAAAACACCGGCTTTGGTCCGGCCTGCAATCAGGGGGCTGCACAGGCCGGCACTGAGTTTCTGTTCTTTGTGAACCCCGATGCCGAACTGTTCGAGGACACGCTGGAGCATCTGTTGGATGCCGCCGATGCACACCCCGAAGCATCCGCCTTTAACACCCGCATTTTCAAAGGTGACGGATCGCTGTTCTTCAAGCGCCGCAGCAAACTGATTGCGAAATCGCTGTGGCTGGGGCGGGATGCCGCGCAACAGGACGGCGAGGTGCCGGTGCTTTCGGGCGGTGCCCTGCTGGTGCGTAAATCCGCCTTTGACCAGGTCGGTGGCTTTGACCCCAAAATATTCCTGTTCCACGAAGATGACGACCTCAGCCTGCGGCTGAAGGCGGAGTGCGGGCCGCTGCGTTATGTTTACGCAGCGCAGGTCCGGCATCTGCTGGGCCATTCCACCGAACGCTCCGCCAAAACCGCAGCATTGAAAGCCTGGTACATGGGCCAGTCGCGCGTCTATGGCGCCCGCAAACACGGCTTGCCATTTGGTTTCCTGCGGGCTCTGTGGGAGGCGTCGCTGCAATTGGTCTCACCGCTGAACCTGCTTTCGGCGCGTAAACGGTCCAAGAACTGGTATTACTTCCGTGCGGTTCTCAGCAGTGCTGCCCAGCAATCCGCAGACCTCCCTCCGCCATGGCAGCAAGACTGACCGGGCTGGCCTTCCAACAGTTTAAAGTTACAGGTGTCCCGCATGAGACGGTCCCCGCTTTGGAAAATCACCCGCGAGCTGAAACGCCCGTTGCAGCAAATTACTCAGTTGCCCAGCCGCCTCGGGTCGCTGCTGCTGGGGCGCTGGTATTACGACGCGTTCCTGGCCCGCAATATCCGCTGCACCGAAGGCGCCATTCCGGCCGGGCCGCAGCCTGCGGTCTACTTGATTTTCCCCAGTCAGGGCCTGCAAGCGTCCCATTTCCTCGCGCTGCGATATCTGATCGACAGTGGCTACGCTCCGGTTGTGGTCTCCAACATCCCGCTTAGCGACGAAGACCGGCAGCGGCTGAGCGACGTCTGCTGGCTGTGCATCGAACGCCCGAATTTCGGATATGACTTTGGCGGCTACCGCGACGGGCTGCTGGCGGCGCGCGCGCGGCTGGAACAGATTGACCGGCTGGTGCTGCTGAATGATTCCTCCTGGTTTCCGCTGCCAGAGGCAGGCGACTGGCTGAAGGAAGCACAGGCGCTGGATGCGGACTTTGCGGCTGCCGCCTGCAACTATGGTCACCCGCGGGTGGACGCAGAGAATTTCCGCAGCATCAATTGGGGGTATTCCACAGCCAGCCGCAATTTCCAGTACTGCTCTTATGCGCTGATGCTTTCAGGGCGGTTGATGGAGGATCCGGGCTTCCTCAGGTTCTGGCAGCGCTTCCCGCTGACCAACAACAAGAAATTCATCGTCCGCCGCGGTGAAACCGGCCTCACCCAATGGGTTCTGGCACATGGGTTTTCGCATGGCGCGGTGCTGAAGACTGCAGATTTGGATCAGCGGCTGGCGCAGCTGCCACGGGAGGAGATCCGGCGTATCGCCAAGGAAACCGTCATCTTTGGCCGCCCCAGCCTGGCGGCGCTGAAGGCAAGGTTGCTGTCAGACGGCGCCCAGGCAGAGGATTACCTGGCTTTCATCCTGACAGCGGTCGCAACCCAAGGCGTCAGTTACACAATACCAGCTTATCTGCATGCCGAGGCAGGGTTCGCCTTCCTCAAGAAATCGCCCTGCTGGCTGACCCGGGACGGGTCGGACATAACCCTGCGATTTGCTGCCGGACTGAAGGGCGAGGCTGGCCAAGCCATAGCGGCGGAGGCGCGGCAATTGCGTCAAAGCCGGGCACCGGATTTTCCATCGGCACCAGGCGGGCTTCAGTAAGAATACAAAAAACAAGCCGCCCGAAGGCGGCTTGTAATCACTGCGATGGCAAGCGCCGGTTACTCAGGTGCTTTGGTCTTGCGCAGGTAAGGGAAGATGGTCTCGAATTCGCCGAACTTCGCCTTGGCGTCTTCGTTCGACACGGTCGGCGGAATGATCACATCCTCGCCGGGCATCCAGTTCGCAGGTGTGGCAACACCCTTGCCCAGCGACATTTGCAAGCCGTCCAGCGCCCGCAGGATCTCGGCAAAGTTGCGGCCCACTGTCATCGGATAGGTCATCGACAGTTTCAGCTGCTTGTCCGGGCCGATGATGAAAACCGACCGCACAGTGGCGCTGTCCGCCGGGGTGCGGCCGTCGGGCAGATAGGCCTCTGCGGGCAGCATGTCGAAGGCCTTGGATACCGCCAGACCGTCATCAGCGATGATCGGGAAGCCCGGCGCGGCCTTGCCGTATTCCTCGATGTCCTTTTTCCATTTCTTATGGTCTTCAACACCGTCAACCGAAACGCCAAGGACCTTGGTGTTGCGCTTGCCCCACTCCTCGCTCAGCTGCGCCACGGCGGAAAACTCGGTGGTGCAGACCGGGGTGAAATCCTTGGGGTGCGAGAACAGAATCGCCCAGCTGTCGCCGATCCAATCATGGAAGGTGATGGTGCCCTGATCCGTTTCCGCAGTAAAATCCGGGACCGTGTCGTTAATGCGCAAACCCATGGCGGTATCTCCTTGTCATATGAATTATGAGTCGTCTTGACTGCAACCTAAGTAGTCTAACGCAACGATACAGCCCCCGTGCCGGGAAACCACGATAAATTGCTGCAAGCAGTCATGGCGAAAGATTGCAACCGGTCCAAGCGGCCATTGACAGAGCTTGCAATAATTTGATCAAATTACGCAGCGATGCCTTTGCCCCGCCCTTGCCCCCGTGCCGGAGCAGTGACACAGTGGCCGCGAAACCGGCAAGGCGGTAACCGGAATACCTCTGATTTGGGAGATCCCGACATGATCGAGAAACGCGAATTTTACATCAACGGCCAGTGGGCCGCTCCTGCTGCTTCAAACGATTTCGAAGTGGTAAACCCTTCGACGGAAGAACCCTGTGCAGTGATCTCGCTGGGATCCGAGGCTGATACCAACGCCGCCGTTGCCGCGGCTAAGGCTGCTCTGCCAGGCTGGATGGCGACCCCGGTGGAAGAGCGTATTGCGCTGGTGGAAAAGCTGGTGGATGTCTATGAGGCCCGCGCCGAAGATCTGGCACAAGCGATGTCGCTGGAAATGGGCGCACCGATCGATTTGGCGCGCACGTCGCAAGCCGGAGCGGGCAGCTGGCACCTGCGCAACTTCATCGCCGCGGCCAAGGAGTTCGGCTTTGACGCGCCGCTGAACGACCGAAGCCCCAACGACCGCATCATCCACGAGGCGGTGGGCGTTTGCGCGCTGATCACGCCGTGGAACTGGCCGATGAATCAGGTGACACTCAAGGTCGGTGCAGCAGCTGTGGCCGGCTGCACGATGGTGCTGAAACCTTCCGAGCAAAGCCCGCTGAACGCGATGATCTTTGCCGAGCTGATGGATGAGGCCGGCTTCCCTGCGGGCGTGTTCAACCTGGTGAACGGCGACGGCCCGGGTGTTGGCTCACAGCTGACCACCCATCCGGATGTGGACATGATCTCCTTCACCGGCTCCACCCGGGCGGGTATCGCGATCACCCAAGCTGCGGCTCCGACCCTGAAAAAGGTGGATCTGGAGCTGGGTGGCAAAGGCGCCAATGTGATCTTTGAAGATGCTGATGAGAAGGCGGTGAAGCGCGGGGTGCTGCACATGATGCAAAACACCGGCCAGAGCTGCAACGCGCCGAGCCGGATGCTGGTGCAGAACAGCATTTATGACCGTGTGGTTGCCGAGGCTGCGGAAGTCGCTGCCAAGGTCGAGGTCGGCCCGGCCAGCCAGGAAGGCCGCCACATCGGCCCGGTCGTGAATGAACTGCAGTGGAACAAGATCCAGGATCTGATCCAGCAGGGCATCGACGAAGGCGCCAAACTGGTTGCCGGCGGTACTGGCCGTCCGGACGGGCTGAACAAGGGTTACTATGTAAAGCCCACCGTTTTTGCTGATGTGAACAACCAGATGACCATCGCACGCGAAGAAATTTTTGGCCCGGTGCTGTCGATCATTCCCTTTGAGAATGAGGAAGACGCGATCGAAATCGCTAATGACACTCCCTATGGTCTGACCAATTATGTGCAGACCCAGGATGGCGCCCGCGCCAACCGCATGGCCCGCGCGCTGCGCTCTGGCATGGTTGAGATGAACGGAAAATCCCGCTCGGCCGGTTCGCCCTTTGGCGGCATGAAGCAGTCCGGCAAAGGCCGCGAAGGCGGTAAATGGGGGATCGAAGATTTCCTCGAAGTGAAGGCTGTCGGCGGCTGGGCGGCTGAATAGTTCCGCAGCTTATGAAATCATGGAGAGCCGCCTGTCCGGGCGGCTTTCCTTTTTTACGGGGATTTGGGGCATCGGCAGTGCTCCCGCGTCTTCATTCCCCCCGGCTGCGCCGGGCGGCCCTCAGCCTTGGGCGTGGCCCGTGCTGCGCACGGGCAGGGGGCCTGCGCGGGGTTGGTCAGAAATAGGCTCTAAGCAGGTAGATCGCTGCTATTCCCGCAGCCATGGTCAAGGGCAGGCTGCGGGTGGCAAGAGCCACTGCCAGTGCCACCGCGCCCGATGCCCATTCCTGCGGGCCGCCCTGCATCAAAAGGTAGGTGACCAGTGACAGGATCAGGCAGCCCGGCAGCGCCTTCAGACCATGCGCCCAAGGGCCGTGATCCGGCAGCCGTTGGCCTAGGAGGTAACCAGACAGCCGTACCGCAAAAGTAGCCGCTGCCAGCCCGAGAATCAGGATCCATGTTTCAGTCATCATTCAGCACTCCGGCAAGAACCGCTCCGCTTAGACCGCCCAGGATCAGTGTCCAGGTAGGGTCCAGCGGCGTTAACAGGCCGGTCAGCAATACGATGGCCACAGAACCGGCCCAGGGCAAAAGCATGGTTGAGCCGCTCCACAGCGACCGGAGAATGGCGATGAAAGCTGCGGTGAAGGCAAAATCCATACCCAGGGCCTTGGGGTCTGGCACAGTGTTTGCAAATCCCGCGCCTGCCGCTGTGGACAGCACCCAGACTGCAATCAGCCCGATGCCGCCGCCAATCAAGTACCAGTAGCCGGCTTGATGGCCCCGGGCGCGCATCGCGTGCATCAGGGCCCAATTCTCGTCGGTGGCCAGATGCACCCCTAACAGCACTTGCCACCAGGGCCGGCCGGAATACTCATCCCGCAGCGAGGCGGTGATCAGAAGCAGCCGCAGGTTCAGTGCCAGCCCGGCCAGAATGGCGGCACCCGCGCCGGTGCCGGCAACCAGCCGCTCCACTGCGATGATCTGTGAAGATCCGGCAAAGACGATGGTGCCCATTATTCCGGTCTGCAGCCCGTCCATGCTTGCCTGTGCTGCAAGCAGGCCGAATGCCAGCCCATAGACAGCAACGCCGGCAGCCAATGGCAGGATATCCCGCAGCCCGCAGGTCAGCTGGCTGAAGGCGGGGGACCGGGCGGAGATGTTCTGGATTGCCATGGAGGGCAGTTCCTCTGGAAACGGGGCATGATTTCGCTTAAACCGAACGCAAGTTTTGTATATCGAACGGCACGTCCGTTCGTCAAGCCGAACGGAAAGGCGAAATATCGAACATGTCAGCGCCCCATCAAATGATTGCTGCCGCCATCCAGCGTGAGCGCAGCCGCGCGGGGATGTCGCTGTCGGGGCTGGCAGCCCAGGCTGGAATTGCAAAATCAACCCTTTCGCAGCTTGAAGCCGGTAACGGAAATCCCAGTGTCGAGACGCTTTGGGCACTGGCCGCAGCGCTGGACGTTCCGCTGAGCTTGCTGTTTGAAACGGAGGCACCCGCGACCAAGCTGATCCGCGCGAGCGAAGGTGAAGTGCTGGAGTCGGAGCAGTCAGACTTTGCTGCCGTCCTCTTGTCCCGCAGCCCGCCGAATGTGCGCCGGGATGTCTATCGCGTGGTGATGCAGCCGGGAGAGATCCGCCGCGCCGCGCCGCACCCGCGCGGCACAGTGGAGCATATGCTGGTCTGTTCCGGGCAGATGCGGGCAGGGCTGGAAGGGCAGGAGGAGCTGCTGTGGCCGGGCGATTACTACAGCTTTCCCGGCGACCACCCGCATAGCTATGAGGCGACGCGGTCCGGCACATTGTTCCTGATGGTGATGGAGGCGCCCTGACCGGGGCCCTCAGAACTCCGGCTTCACCCGGAATTTCAGCGACTCGCCGCTGTCCGGGTGTTTGATCCGCAGTTCCTGGGAATGCAGCATGAGCCGCGGACACTCCTTTGCCGCACCGCTGGCATAAAGCGGGTCGCCCAGGATCGGGTGGCCCAGCGACAGCATATGCACCCGCAGCTGATGAGTGCGCCCGGTCTTCGGTGTCAGCCGCACCCGGGTAGCACCGTCCTCGTATTTAATCACCCGCCAGTCGGTGACGGCAGGCTTGCCGCTCTCATTGCAGACCATCTGTTTTGGCCGGTTCGGCCAATCCACAATCAGCGGCAGTTCCACTGTGCCGCTGCGCGGCTCCAGCCTGCCAGCCACCTGCGCCACATAGGCCTTTTTCGCCGTGCGCTTTTCAAACTGCATCGACAGATGCCGCTGCGCATGCGGGGTGAGACCGAACACCATCACACCCGACGTATCCCGGTCCAGCCGATGAACCAGCAACGCCTCGGGGAATACGGTCTGAATGCGTGTGATCAGGCAATCGGCCAGATGCGCGCCGCGGCCTGGTACCGACAGCAGCCCGGCAGGCTTGTTTACCGCCAGCAGCTCGGCGTCGTGGTGCAGGATCTCCAGCGGGTCCTGCGGCGGGGTGTATTCGCTTGAAACGGCCATGACCGCCTGCCTAGCGCCACTGGCAGGCAGGGGCAAGCACTGGCCTGAACCGGTCCCCATGGGGCTTCTTTCCAGGCTTTCCTTCGGGACCTGGCATTTGCTAAATTGACACTGTCCCGGCGATCCGGTAACTGGCGCGCCTCACATACACATGGGGACTAGGCATGGCACGCAAACGCAAAGGGCGCGATATTTCCGGCTGGCTGGTGGTGGACAAGCCCGCGGGGCTGACCAGCACGGCAGTTGTGAACAAGGTGCGCTGGGCGCTGGATGCCAAGAAGGCAGGCCATGCGGGCACCCTGGACCCCGAGGCAACCGGTGTTCTGGCCGTGGCGCTGGGCGAGGCAACCAAGACTGTGCCTTATATAACCGACGCGTTGAAGGCCTATACCTTCACTGTGCGGCTGGGTTCTGCAACCAATACCGACGATGCCGAGGGCGAGGTGATTGCCGAAAGCGCCGAGCGCCCCACCGACGAACAGATTAAGGATGCGCTGCTGCCGTTCCTGGGCGAGATCATGCAGGTGCCGCCCAAGTTCTCCGCGGTGAAGATTGACGGCCAGCGTGCTTACAAGCTGGCGCGTGACGGCGAAGAGGTAGAGCTTTCTGCCCGCCCGCTGTGGGTTGAAGAGCTGATCCTGCTGGACCGTCCCGACGAAGACCACGTGGTGCTGGAGATGACCTGCGGCAAAGGCGGATATGTGCGCTCAATCGCCCGCGATCTGGGTGCGGCGCTGGGCTGCCATGGCCATGTGAAGCAGCTTCGGCGGACCTGGTCCGGCCCGTTTGATGCCGAAGACGGCGTCTCGCTGGAACTGGTGGATGATTTGGCGAAATCCACTGATCTGGATCAGTATCTGCGGCCTCTGGAAGAAGGGCTTGCCGACCTGCCCGAGCTGAAATGCACTCCGCAGGGTGCAGTGCGCTTGCGCAATGGCAACCCGGGCATGGTGATGGCCGCGGATGTGGAGTACGGCGATGAAGCTTGGGCTTCGCTGGACGGGCAGGCGGTGGCTGTGGGGATCTACAAGGCTGGTGAATTGCACCCGAGCCGGGTGTTTGTGCAGCCGGAATGATCTGCCTGGAACCGGTCGAGACCGTCTGAACAATACAGTTGCTAGGCTTGCGCCTTTGCGAACAGCGCGAGCCCGCTGCGGCGTCCGCGCAATTGCTCCGCCGGCAGCGCGGTCCAGCCGCCGCGCGCGGGCTCTGTACCGGCTTCCTGCAGCAAGGTTGCAGACGCGATCAGCGCCGTGTCATTTGTCTTGGTCAGCTGCTCCAGCCGCGCCGCAGTGTTCACCGTGTCTCCGAACACGGAATATTCCAGCCGTGCAGGTGTGCCGGTGACACCCGAAAACACCTCACCCCAATGCACTCCGATCCCAGCGGCCAGGCCGGTCTCTCCAGTAGCCTCCCGTTCCTGGCGCCAAGCCTCCATTTCCACAAGCAGCCCTTCGGCGCAATCCAGCGCCCGCGCTGCAGCCCGTTCACCCTCAAACAGGATCATCGCTGCGTCGCCGATGTATTTGTCGATCAGACCGCCAGTCCGGCCAGCCACCAATTCGACACGGGTGCGGAACTCGGTGATCAGCCTGCTGACATCTTGCGGCTCGCGGCCCTCGCACCAGCTGGTGAAACCGCGGATATCAATGAATAGGATCGCCATTTTCTGCTGGCGGCCTTCCTGCAACGCCTCCAGCCCGCCGCCGGCAAGGCGGCCCGCCATCTGGGCCGGCAGATAACGAGTCAGATTGGCCTTCTGCCGCGTTTCTTCTATGGAGCGGTGCAGAAGGCCCCGCATCCGAAGTGCCGCCACCATCAGCACCAAACCAGCCAGCGCCACCATCAGCACCCGCATCAGATTGGGGGGTGTGGCCATGGCCAGATGCACCCGCTGCATGGCAGCGTCAGAGACGATTGCCGGTTCCCACAGAACCAGCCACAAAAGTCCGGCCGCAACCAGCAGCACTTGGTATCCCAGCAGCAGAGGGTTGAAACGCAACACGCCAAAAGCCAGGATCAGCGGTGCCATCCAGGCCGAAGGCATGGCAAAGACAACTTCGCCGGACAGCCCGGAATTCACCAAAGACAACCAGGAATTCAGGAAAAGAAAGACACCGTCCGCGGTCACTGCAGCCCAGATCATCCAGTGCTGGAACACGCCTTTGCGGATAGCCGCAAAACTCAGGACTCCAACCGTAAGATAGGCAAGTAGGGTTGCCGCCGCCAGGCCGACTTGGTGCCAGAGGTAGTCCTGGCCCACCGTCTGCACTGCATCAACCGCAAGAACCAAGGCCGCCAGCAGCCCGGCAGACACGGCAATCCGCAAGAGTGCCACAATGCGCTCGGCTTCTAATTCCGCCGCACGCAGCAGCACCGCCCCGCCGGGGTTGAGGTTGCCCGCGCCTGAAACCAGCGGCAACCGCATCTACTCCTCCGCCAGCAGCGCCACCTGGCGCGGCTCGACTTCCACCTGGCCAGGATCTTCCAGTTCCGCGCCGTTAGCCACCACGCCCATTGCCTCGAACCGGCGGGCCGAAGGCAGCACGCGGGCCTCCAATGAGCCAACGGCCTTGTTGTAGTTGTTCACCGATGACGACAGTGACTTGCCGACGGAGGCCAGGTTCTTGGAAAACGTCGCCAGCCGGTCATAGAGTTCTTTGGCAGTCTTTTGCACTTCGATTGCGTTTTCCGCCATCTTCTCCTGCTGCCAGCCATAGGCAATGGACTTGACCAGCGCCATCAGGGTGGTTGGCGTGGCGATCAGAACCTTGTTTTCAAAGGCATATTCAATCAATCCCGGATCCGCCTCCACTGCCGCGGACACGAAGGTCTCACCGGGGATGAACATCACCACAAAGTCCGGCGTCTCTCCCAGCGCGCTTTGATAGGATTTCGACGCAAGCTGACGCACATGGGTTTTCACATGGCCCGAATGGCGCAGCAGCGCCTGCTGCTGCTGATCGGGCGTTTCGGCCTCCAACGCGTCCAGATAGCCTTCCAGCGGGGTCTTGGCATCCACTACGATGCTCTTGCCGCCGGGGATGCGCACTATTGCATCGGGGCGGCGCAGACCGTCATCGGTGCCGACGCTTTTCTCCAGCTCATAGTCAACATGCTCGGCCATCCCGGCCATCTCAAAAACCTGACGCAGCTGCATCTCGCCCCAACGGCCGCGGGTCTTGGGCGCGCGCAGGGCTTGCACCAGCTTGCGGGTCTCGCCGCCCAACGCCGCCTGGCCATCGGCCAAATGCTTTACCTGCGTCTGGATCGCGCCATAGGCCTCATTGCGGGCCTTCTCGATTTCCTTGATCCGCTCACCGAACTGACCCAGCTTCTGATCCAGCGGCTTTACCAAGCCTTCAATCGCTGCGTGGCGCTTGGCCAGATCCGCATCCGCGGATTTGCTATGTGCCTGAAACCGCTCGCTGACCAGGCTCAGGAAGCTTTCCGAGTTCTGCTTCAGCACGCCCGAGGCCAGCGCCGCAAATTTGTGCTCCATCTGCGCATTCATCTGCTTGAGCTCTTCCAGCCGCGCTGCATGTTCTGCCTTCAGCGCTTGTACTTGTGCCTCAGCCTGATACCGGGCGGCACGTTCATTATCGCTGGTGCGGCGCAGGGTTGCCAGCTCATCGTTCAGCTCCGGCAACCGCTTGACCTCCGCCCGAAGCCCGGCCGCCTCCTGGCTCAGACCTGCATTGGCCTGTTCCAACTGCCGGGCCGCGCCTCGCAGCCGCAGCCCGGCCAGGGCAAAAACAGCGGCCAGACCAGCCAGCGCGTAAATGGCCCATTGGGCCTGTTCCAGTGTCACTGCTCGTCCTCCCTTTACCGGGGGTTCTTGTTCAGGTGCGCCCGAACAGGCGCTCGATATCTGCCAGTTTCAGTTCCACATAGGTGGGACGGCCGTGGTTGCACTGGCCGGAATGGGGCGTTGCCTCCATCTCGCGCAGCAGAGCATTCATTTCCTCGCCCCGCATCCGCCTTCCTGAGCGGATCGAGCCATGGCAGGCAACCCGGCTCAGGATAGCCTCGATCTTGGCTTGCACCAGCTGGGTTCCGCCCTGGTCGGACAGTTCGTCCAGAATATCCTTGATCATCGCTTCAGCGTTGACCTCGCCCAGGATCGCGGGGGTTTCCCGCACTGCAACAGCAGCGCCGCCAAAGGCCTCAATGCCAAGGCCGAATTTCGCAAGCTCATCAGCCACGCCCAGAAGGCAGGCACAGTCATTGTCGCTCAGCTCGACAATCTCCGGTATCAAGAGCGCCTGGGCCGCAACGCCATTCTCTGCCATCTGATGTTTCAGCTTTTCATAGACCAGCCGCTCATGGGCTGCGTGCTGGTCGACGATCACCATGCCGTCGGCAGTCTGGGCGATGATGTAATTCTCATGCACCTGGCCGCGCGCCGCCCCCAACGGCAGCTGTTCGGCCCCGGGCACGGTGGCCCCGGACGCATCCGAGGCCTGACCCGGGGCCATTGGAGCCATTGGCACCTCTGTGACCCGCCCGCTGTAGGACCCCTGCAATTCGGCAAATCCTGGCGATGGCGGCGCATCGAAGGAAGATATTTGCGGCAAACCGGGGGCTTGCGCCGCGTAGGCGCTGCTGCGTGCGCCCATGGACGGCCGGTCCATCTGATATATCCGCGGCGCACCTGTCGCCGTGGGCTGTTCCGGTTTCATGGCCCCCAGCGTGGCGCCTGCCACTGTGGTTGATGCGCGGTGCCCGGCCTCTGCCAGCGCATGGCGCAGGGCAGACACGATCAGCCCGCGTGCCAGTCCGGGGTCGCGGAAGCGCACCTCGGATTTGGCAGGATGCACATTCACATCGACCAGCTGCGGGTCGCAATCGATGAACAGCGCCGCTGCAGGATGCCGGTCGCGGCTGAGGAAATCGAAATACGCCGCGCGCAAGGCCCCGGTCAGCATCTTGTCCTTTACCGGGCGCGTGTTCACGAACAGGAACTGCGCCACCGCAGCGCCGCGCGAATAGGTCGGCAGCGCCGCATAGCCAAACAGGCGGATCCCCTCGCGGGCGGCATCAATCTTCAACGCGTTCTCGGCAAAATCACGCCCCAGAACCGAGGCTAGCCGCCCGTGCAGCGCATCAAACAGATCGCCCGGTAAAGGATCGGCGCGGAAGGTCACCCGCCCCTCACCGCCGCCCGATACATCGCGCAGCGTGAACCCTACCGAAGGCTCTGCCATTGCCAGCCGTTTCACCGTGTCGGAAATCGCCTGGCTCTCGGCCCGGTCGGTGCGCATGAACTTGAGCCGCGCCGGTGTAGCAAAGAACAGATCGCGCAGCTCGACTATGGTGCCTGCCCGCAAGGCGGCGGGTTTCACCGGCTCCAGCCTGCCGCCGGAGACCCGGATCTGCGCCGCCTCATGCCCTGCAGCGCGGCTGGTGATTGTCAGCCGCCCAACAGCCCCCAAAGAAGGCAGCGCCTCGCCGCGGAATCCGAAGGTATGGATGTTCAGCAGGTCCGAGCCGTCGATCTTGGAGGTCGCGTGGCGGGACAATGCCAACGGCAAGTCCTCCGGCGTCATGCCGCAGCCGTCATCACTCACCCGGATCAGCGTCTTGCCGCCATCGGCGATTTCTACGGTGATGCGGGCGGCGCCGGCATCAATGGCATTCTCCACCAGCTCTTTGACCGCTGAAGCGGGGCGTTCCACCACCTCGCCAGCGGCAATCCGGTTGATGGCGCTGTCATCCAGCTGGCGGATGATTGGTCGCGTTTTGTCGCTGATATGGGGTTCTGCACTGCTCATACCGCTAAATTTAGCATGCGGAGCTGATTCTGCCACTGGAATGCGCGCGGCTTTGGCCGGAGACGCGTAAAAGAAGATTTTCGCATCAAACCACCTGCATCTTCCCGGTTTTCAGAGCGTCATTGCAGCCCGCGCACCAATATTTTGTCCAATCAGTCAAAAAAGCCGCCTGCAATCCTTAGCCTTGCTTGCCAATATGCCGCACCCGTGCGAATTTCGCACGGAACTCTGCTGAGGACTCCCCGAATGGAAAGCCAAATCGCTGAACGAAGCGCGCAGCTGCCGCAGCTGGCCGAGCCGCGCAATCCGGGCATGGCGCTGGACCTGGACTGGGTCGCCGCCGTGCAGGCCAATACATCGGCCATCGAACGCCGCTGCGCCACCTTGCCGGGCCGCCGCAGTGTAAAAAAGGACCATCAGGCCGCCTGGCTTTTGAAAGCCATCAGCCTCATTGACCTCACCACCCTGTCCGGTGACGACACCGAGGGCCGGGTCCGCCGTCTGTGCGCCAAGGCCCGGCAGCCGGTCAGCGCCGGTGTTCTACGCACATTGGGCATGGAAGGTCTCACCACCGGGGCGGTTTGCGTCTATCACGACATGATCCCCACCGCGGTTGCCGCATTGCACGGCACTGGCATTCCGGTTGCCGCGGTCTCCACTGGCTTTCCGGCCGGCCTGTCGCCCTTCCATCTGCGGCTGGCGGAGATTGAGGAAAGCGTCAAGGCAGGCGCCGGGGAAATCGACATCGTGATCTCGCGCCGCCATGTTCTGACCGGCAATTGGCAGGCGCTTTATGACGAGATGAAGGCCTTCCGCCAGGCCTGCGGCGACGCCCATGTGAAGGCGATCCTGGCGACCGGCGAATTGGGCAGCTTGCGAAACGTCGCCCGTGCCTCGCTGATCTGCATGATGGCAGGGGCCGATTTCATCAAGACCTCCACCGGCAAGGAAAGCGTCAACGCTACTCTGCCTGTCAGCCTGGTGATGATCCGCGCAATCCGCGACTATTACGACCGTACCGGCCACCGCGTCGGCTATAAGCCAGCGGGCGGCATTTCCAAGGCCAAGGATGCACTCGTCTATCTGGCACTGATCAAGGACGAACTGGGCGACCGCTGGCTGCAGCCTGATCTGTTCCGTTTTGGCGCCTCGTCACTGCTGGGCGATATCGAGCGTCAGCTGGAACACCATGTCACCGGGGCATACTCCGCCGGCTACCGCCATTCCATGGGCTGAGGGCTGAACACATGACCATCAAAGAGATTTTCGACACCATGGAATACGGCCCCGCCCCCGAAAGCGCCGCCGAGGCACTGGCCTGGCTGGTCGATCAGGGCAGCCGGTTCGGCCATTTCATCAACGGCGAGTTCACCGCCCCTGGCGAAGGATTTGACAGTAAAAACCCAGCCACCGGTGAAGTTTTGGCGACCCTGACCCAAGCCACGCAAGCAGACGTCGACAGCGCCGTTGAAGCAGCCCGCAAGGCGCAGGGCGGCTGGGCCGGTCTAGGCGGGCCGGGCCGCGCCAAATACCTCTATGCTATTGCCCGGCTGTTGCAAAAACATTCCCGCCTGTTTGCAGTGCTGGAAACGCTCGATAACGGCAAGCCGATCCGCGAATCCCGCGATATCGATATCCCGCTGGCCCAGCGGCATTTCTACTATCACGCAGGCATGGCCCAGCTGATGGAAAGCGAACTGCCGGATGCCGAGGCCTTAGGTGTTTGCGGCCAGATCATCCCGTGGAATTTCCCGCTCCTGATGCTGGCCTGGAAGATCGCGCCTGCAATCGCCATGGGCAACACGGTGGTGCTGAAACCGGCAGAGTACACTTCGCTCACAGCGCTTTTGTTTGCCGACATCTGCCATCAGGCGGGCCTGCCCAAGGGCGTCGTCAACATCGTCACCGGCGACGGTGCCGTGGGCGAAATGATCACCGCGGCAGATGTGGATAAGGTCGCCTTCACCGGTTCCACCTCAGTTGGCCGCCGGATCCGCGAGGCCACCGCAGGCAGCGGCAAGGCGCTGACGCTGGAGCTGGGCGGCAAGTCCCCCTACATCGTTTTTGACGACGCCGATATTGATTCAGCTATCGAAGGGCTGGTCGATGCGATCTGGTTCAACCAGGGTCAGGTCTGCTGCGCCGGCTCGCGCCTGCTGGTGCAGGAAGGCATCGCCGGGCGGTTCCACACCAAGCTCAAGGCCCGGATGGACGGCCTGCGCATCGGCAACCCGCTGGATAAATGCATCGACGTCGGCGCCGTCGTCGACCCGGTGCAGCTGGATACCATCAGCAGCATGGTCGCAGCCAACCAGGCCGGCACCATGCACCAGGCCCAGGTGAAAATGCCAGAAGGCGGCTGTTTCTACCCGCCGACGCTGATTGAAGGCCTGTCGCCTGCCGATCCGCTGATGCAGGAGGAAATCTTTGGCCCGGTGCTGGTCTCCTGCACTTTCCGCACTCCCGAAGAAGCGGTGGAGCTGGCCAACAACACCCGCTACGGCCTTGCTGCGACGCTTTGGACCGAGAACGTGAACCTGGCACTCGGCATGGCGCCGAAACTGGCGGCCGGCGTTGTTTGGATCAACGGCACCAACATGTTCGACGCCGCTGCAGGTTTTGGCGGTGTGCGTGAGAGCGGCTTTGGACGCGAGGGCGGCTGGGAGGGCTTGACCGCCTATACCCGCCCCAAGACTGCAGTCAAACGTCTGGCTAGGGTGGAGCCGTTCGAGGGCATTGGCGCCCCGGCAGACCCGCTGGACCGTACCGCCAAGATGTATGTCGGCGGCAAGCAGACCCGCCCGGACAGCGGATACTCCCGAGCGGTTTATGGCAAATCCGGCACGCTGCTGGGCCACGTCGGCCTTGGCAGCCGCAAGGATGTCCGCAACGCGGTTGAAGCCGCCGCCGGCGCCGGAAAATGGTCCAGGACCACCGGGCATCTTCGGGCACAGATCCTATATTATATCGGCGAGAACCTCTCGGCCCGAGCCGCGGAATTTGCCGCCCGCATTGACGCAATGACCGGCAAGAAGACCGGTGCGGCTGAGGTCGAGGCCTCGATCCAGCGCCTGTTCACTGCGGCTGCATGGGCCGACAAATATGACGGTCAGGTCCACGGCGTACCGATCCGCGGCGTGGCGCTTGCAATGAAGGAACCCGCCGGTGTGATTGGCGTGCTCTGCGCCGACGAGGCACCGCTGCTGGGTCTGGTCTCGGCAATGGCGCCTGCAATTGCCATGGGCAACCGGGTGGTGCTGGCGTCCTGCGAACCTTTCCCGCTGGCGGCCACCGATTTCTACCAGGTTTTGGAAACATCAGACGTGCCCGCAGGCGTGGTTAACATCCTGACCGGCAGCCACGCCGAGCTGGCAAAACCGCTGGCGTCGCATCTGAACGTGGATGCGGTCTGGAGCTTTTCCTCCTCAGATCTGTCGGCATCAATCGAGGCAGCTTCCGCAGGCAACCTGAAGCGCACCTGGGTCAACAACGCCACCGCGATGGACTGGACGCAGGACCACAGCAAGCGTTTCCTGCAAGAAGCCACCGAGATCAAGAACATCTGGGTGCCCTACGGCGAGTGAAACAGGACCCCAGAGCTTTCCCGCTTCTGGCCAAGACATAAAAGCGCCGCTCCATTCGGGGCGGCGTTCTCTATCCGGCCTTGCCGGCGTTCCAGGCCCAAGACAGGGTTTGCGCGCAAAAGAAAACGCCCGCTCCTTTCGGAACGGGCGTAAAAAATCCGGGATAAGCGCGGATTAGCGGCGGATACCCAGGCGTTTGATCAGGTCCTGGTAACGGGACACGTCCTTGCCTTTGGTGTAGTCCAGCAGCTTGCGGCGCTGAGCAACCATCTTCAGAAGGCCACGGCGGCCGTGGTTGTCCTTCTTGTGGGTTTTGAAGTGCTCAGTCAGGGTGTTGATGCGCGAGGTCAGGATTGCAACCTGGACTTCCGGCGAACCGGTGTCGCCGTCCTTGGTTGCGAATTCTTTCATCAGGCGGGTTTTTTCTTCTGCAGTGATCGACATCGGGGTCTCCTTAAAGGTTAGAGTGGATGGCTCAGGCCGGGATGTCGTCCAGCACAGGCCCATGGAGATATCCGCCGCAGAATCGCAGCAGATGCGCGCATATATGACGTTTCCGTTGTAAAGGCAAAGATTAACTGCCAGCCGGTGGATCTGCGCGGGCCTACTGCGGCAGCAACCCGATAGCAGCGGCTGAAGCTGTGTCGATCAGCACCAGATCCGCCGCAGTCAGCACGCCGGCTCCGGTGACCCGCAAGGCAGGCTCGCCGTCGACAAGAATGACCTGCTCGTCCTCTGCCTCAGGGTTCTGCTGCAGCTCTACGGAAGGCTCTTCGCCGTCCTCAAAATCCCAAACCAGCACCAGCTTATCTTCATCCGTATCGAAATCCATCAGCTGCACAGCCTGTTCGGTTCCGGTCCAGTTGCCGGCCATGAACTGATCCTCGCCGGTGCCGCCGGTCAGCACATCCCCCGCCCCGGCGATCAATGTGTCATCGCCGGCACCGCCATTGACATAGTCTTGGTCCGTGCCGTCCCCAGCACCGGACACCACATCATTTCCATAACCGCCAAACAGCGCGTCGGCGCCGCCGCCGCCCACTAGGCTGTCATCGCCGTCATTGCCGTGCAGTGTGTCCCGGCCTTCACCGCCTTCCAGCCAATCTTCGCCCTGACCGCCATGCAGCAGATCCGCACCGCCGCCGCCCTGAAGCGTGTCATCCCCGAAATGCCCATAAAGACTGTCCTCTCCGGCGGCGCCCTGCAGCACGTCAGCACCGTCTTCGCCGTGCAGCAGGTCCTGGCCTGTGCCGCCGGACAGGCTGTCATCTCCGCTACCGCCATGCAGAACATCGCTGCCCTGGCCCCCGTCTATCCAGTCATGACCGCTGTAACCGCCAAGCAGATCATCGCCATCACCGCCGCTAAGGCTGTCAGCCGCCCCGGTTCCCGCGATGACGTCATTTTCATCGGTGCCGGTTACGGTGCTGCCACCCGGCTCGATAAACCCGCCATCTGACCCACCCCCGCCGGTGTCCGCCTCCGGATCGGGGCCGGAGGACGGCTCCTCCCCATCCGGGGTTTCGGTATCAACCAGGACCGCGCTGCCCACTGCAACAAGGCCCAGAACACTCGCCAGCCACAACATTGCCCACTCAACCTCAATAAACACTCAAAACTCAATTGCACGATCACACGCGTTGATTGCAAATGCAAAACAAATAGGGAACACCAGTTAACAGCAACCGAAGAACCCGCTAACGCTGATGCCAAAGCTCTGGTTGCTGAGTGTATGCGATGTAAAGCGGGTGCTTCGGGTGGCCGGCCTTGCTGAGACCGAGGTGGTGCAGCGGCTTTCCGGTTGCGCGCAGCAGCGCCGCAACCCGCTCCCCTTGCCCGCGGTGCTCACCATGGGTGCCCCAGGCGCAGATCACCATGCCAGCCCAATCAACGCCGTGCAAAATGGCTGCCATGTTGCCCGGGCCTTCCGGCTCTTCCAGTTGCCGCATCCCGCGCGGATCGGTGACCCGGCAGGCAAAGATGTTGGTGGCCCGGAAACCGCCGAACCCCAATGCCCGTGCGCGGCGCTCGCAGCGTTCGATGGTCGGATCATTCTGCACTTCGGTTGCGGTTGACGGATTCAGCATCACAAACATCACCCGCGGTCCGGCAGGATCCCAAACCCGGGTCAGGCTGTAGCGGTAAGTTTCGCAATCGGAATAGACGGCGGTTGAGGGCGCATCGCCCTTGGTGTGGCTTCGGGTGATCATCAGCCGTCTGTAACAGGGCCATTTCGACTGTCCAAGCTTACTGTCCAAGTTTCATTTTCACCCCGGGAAGCGCCCATTAAGGGCATTGCCGGGCACCACGGCACATTGCAGCTGTTGGCGTTGTGTTTCTTTCGGACAGGTTTTTCATGGAAATGTTGCTGCTCACCATAGTGTTCTGTCCTGGCTTCCGGTGGAGCGGACCCGCAATGAAACTGTCTGACTCTGAAGTCCGGATCTTGCAGATGTATTTGTATGGCGCGCGTCCACTGAGTGTCTTGAGAGGGGGGGCAAAGGCCGTCGTCCAGCGGTCGGAGAGCAGGCCACCTGAAAGCAACGATCATGGCTTCATCTTCTTCATTAGGGACGATTGAACGGGGCTCATTGGGACGGGTTTTCTGATCCTCAGCGGTCCGCCGCTTCGCAATACCCTGCCGGGTGACAGGACGTGACGCAGACGTGGAATATCTGTCCCATAAGGCGTCCTTCCATTCCAATGAATGGATCGCACTATCAACCCCTGGAACCAAACAGCTAAGCAGCGCTCCATTTGCCACAGATCAAAGACTTAGGCGTTTGGCCTGCTGTTTGCTATGCTGAGGCAGCGAACAGAAGGATTGTAGCAATGCTGGAGATTTCAGCCCGTAAGGTGGCACAAGTGGCGATGATGGCCCGTGAACTGGGCCGGGCTGAAGGGGAATTGCGCGCCTTCATCGACCGGATGGGGGAAGATCAGCAGTCGGAATTGGTTGGCATCATGTGGGTCGGCCGCGGCAGTTTCGAGCCGGAAGAACTGGGTGAAGCGATCTATACCGCCCGGCAGGAAGCGACCACGCCGACCGTCGATTACTTGCTCGGCACGCCGCATCTGGCTGACAATCTGGAGGCTGGCATGGAAGCGCTTGGGATTGATGTGAACGATGTCGAAGATGATGTGATCGGCCGCTAGGGTCCGCACCGGTTAAAAAAGGTATAGGGGGCGCCGCAATCCGGCGCCCCTTGTTGTTTCCAGAAGCCCTCAGGCCTTGCTATCGACGATCTCAAGGTGCTGGGCCAGCTTGCCGATCCCGCCCATCCAGTTTTCGACCAGGCCCAGGTCGCTGGGTGCGGCGTGTACACCGGCGGCGATCTTGCCGTTCATGGCCGCCTCGATTGCAAAGGACACCGGATAGGAGACCAGGCGTGCCATTGCGGTGCCGCGGTCGTCGCCCCAGGCGTCCATCACATAGGTCTTATGCCAGGCTTCGGTGCCGTCTTTTTCCGCTTTCAGGCCAACGCAGAGCACCACCCGGTCCGGCTCGCCCTCGTCATAGGCGTTCTCGGTCCAGAACTGGTCTGACATTTCCTTGAGGCGGGCGTCCCCTTCGGGGCCTTCGAGGGTCTCGACTTCCTTGAAGACATCCGCCCAGGCATCGGCCCAGCCGTTGAGGCGCAGGGTGCCGCGGACGAATTCCTTCACTTTCCAGTCCTCGCCGAACTCATACTGCGCCATGAACGGGATCGAGTCGCGGTTCGGGTAGACCTCGAAACTTTCGGGTGCGGGCAGCGGCGCCTCATAGGAGGAGATCGCATCCCAGGGGCGGGCGACGTCCAGCTCCTTGAAGCCGCGGATCGATTTGGAGGGCGAACGCAGCGCCTTCAGCACGCCCAGCGGCGACCAGCTGAACTTGTAGCGGAACGGGTTCGGTGTCTTGGGGATACCGCCGCAATAGGAGATGAAGCTGATCTCGTTTTCCGCGTCAAAGGCATCAGACGCTTTGTAATCCGCCACCAGCGCATGCGCCATCAGGTGGTCGATGCCCGGATCCAGGCCCACCTCGTTGATCAGGCAGACGCCTGCATCCTTGGCCTTCTGGTCCAGTGCGCGCATTTCCGGCGCGATGTAGGAGGAGGAGACGAAATGCGCGCCGTGCTCGATCGCCAGCTCGGCCAGCGGCACGTGCCAGTCGCCGGGCAGCATTGAGACGATGACGTCTTTCGGGCTCAGCATCTGGCCCAGGTTGGCAATGCTGAAGGCGTGAATGTTAGTGGTCAGATCGCCGACGGCCTCACGCGCTTTGTCGGTGGTCCGGTTCCAGACCGCCACGTCATGGCCCGCTTCCAGCAGGCGGCGAAGGCCGGGAATGGCGGAGAGGCCGGTGCCGCACCAGTGAATTGTCATGAGAGTTCTCCCTTACTTGGTTCCGGCGGCATTCAGCCCGGAAGATGTTCGTTGAATGTGGCTTCCGCCCGGCCCCAGACGCCGGACTTCAGATCGATCAGGGTCAGCAGCGAGGGCAGCAGCTGAGCGGCATAGTCTTCGGAGCTTTCCACCGGCAGCATGGAGGGCAGGTTGTCGATTGCCATCACATCCAGCACCGGGTGTTCGGCGACGCGCAGCGCAGGCTGATCCCAGGAGGTCGCGCGGTCATAGACCGGCACCGGATTGTAGTCACTGTCAGGGTCGCAAGCGACATCGCCGATGGCGGTCAGCTTGCGGTCCGCAGTCAACGCCTCGCGCGGGACAAAGACCGGAGTGCCGGGACGGGCGAAGATACAGTTGAGAAACAGGTCATGGGCCAGGATCTCCGGGAAAGGTCCGCCGCTTGCGGTCTCGTCCATGTCCCATTTGGTGACTTTGACACCCATCGCTTCGCAGAGATCTGCCGCGCCGGTGCCGACCCGGCCAAGCGCGCCGATCACGATAGCAGAGGGGCGGTCTTTGTTCAGGGCATCAAGTTCCGCGCCCAGATCCGTCAGCAGCGCATCCTTGCCGCCATAGACGCCAACCGGGCCGCAGATTCCGCCGCGCTGCTGGGCGGTCCAGGACTTCAGTGTTACCGCGGCGCCGGCATAGCCCGCCCAATACCCAAAGGCAGCAACCCGGCGGGCGCTTTCATCCACCAGGTATTCCAGATCATAAAGGGTGCCGCCGCCGGCCTTGAAGCGTTCCAGCAGTGCCTTGCCGGAATGCTGGCCCTTGAAGGCATGGCCGAACATGATGTGGCGGTGGGGCAGCGGGGTGCCGTCCTCGGGCAGTTCCTTGAGGCCAAAGATGATTGCGTCCGCAGGCGCCTGGGGCCAGGAGTTTTCCGGTGCAATGTCGCAGCCGGCATCAATGTAACCCTGCAGCGGCAGCGCCCGGACCGAGCTTTCCTCAACCGTGACCCTGATGCCGCCTGACAGCAGCGCCTTGGCGCCATCGGGGGTCAGGCCGACCCGCTCCTCATTCGGGCGCTGTTCGGCCCGTACCCACAGATGCGTCATCGTCATGTCCTTCAAAGCATTCCCTTGGAATAGACTGCGCGGATCGACTCGCGCTGCTCCATTGCCGTCATGAAATTCTGGATTTTGGGGAAGCCGTCCACCTTCACCCCGTCACCCGCCAGCCAGGTGCAGATCACATAGAGGTAGCAATCGGCGAGGCTGACCGTCTCGCCCAGCACAAAGGGTCCGCGCAGGCCGGCCTGGCTGATGTACTCGCAGGAGGCCATCATCGTCTGCGGCACCTTGGCCTGCATATCCTTGTAGCTGGAGGTCTTGCTGGCCCAGCGGGCGCCGCGCCGCATATGGGCATGGTTCACATGCATGGTCGAGGCGAGGTAGAACATCACCTCGCGCATCCGCGCCTGCAGTACCGGGTCCTGCGGGCGCAAGCCGGCCTCGGGCGCCATATCAGCGATATATTCCAGCAGCGCGCCGGTCTCGGTCAGGATGCCGCCCTCGACCGCCAGTGCGGGCACCCGGCCCTTGGGGTTGATCTGGGCATAGGCCGGACCGGTCTGTTCCTTGGCGGCAAAGTCGATTTTCACCGCCTCATATTCAATTCCGGCTTCTTCCAGCGCGATGGCCACGGCCACCGAGATGGTGTTGGGGGCGTAATAAAGCTGCATGTCTTTTCCTCCCTCTCGGACGTTCAAAGATGTGTCTGGGCAAAATGCCGGTCCGGCGCTTCCAGATGCGGCACTGCGTTGAACAAAACCGGGCTCAGGTGGCCGCCGATGGGGAACAGACGATGCATCGAGGTGTTCATGATCGCCAGCGTAACCCGGGCCATGGCGGCGGAGTCCAGCCCCATCGCTTGCCGCAGGGCCATCGAAATCAGCCCGCCGGAGGTGACAACCATTGCGGGGCCGTCGCCTGCGGCGATTTCCTCCAGACAGGCCTGGGTGCGGGTTTCGAAACTGGCCCAGCTTTCGTAGGGATCGGCGATTTCGTCCTTGGCCCAAGCGGCAAACACCTTGGGTAAATGATCGACAAAGCCCTCGCGCTCTTTCGGAATTGGCAGGCCGTGCTGATCGCGCATAGCCTCGGCGAGGGTGAAATACTCCATCTCGTTCAGCCGCGCGTCCTGCGCCGGATCGGCAAAGCCCATAGAGGCTGCGGTTTCGATATGCCGCCTGAGGGTCCCGCAGTAGACGCGCGGGTGGTGGCTGCCGGTGCTGCGCAGATGGTCCCCCAGCCAGGCCGCCTGCTGGTGACCCAGATCGCTGAGGCGGTCATAACTTGCCTCGTCCCGGGCGCCGGTATTGGCCTGGCCGTGGCGGATCAGCGTTATGTGGGACATGGGCGGCGGCTCCGTTGTTACCGGGGAAGTCTTAGGGGAGGTTCCGGGCAGAGGGAAGGGCGGGCTGGGTGCAGGTTTGATCAATTTGATTGAGGGCGGGAGCAAAACTGGAGCAATGTGCATCTGTCAATTGGGAGATTTGCCATGCCCCTTAACCCTCAGCGTTTTCTGGATGATCTTCATAAACTGCGCAGCTTTGGTGCCTCGGGTGCAGGCAAGGGAGTGGTGCGGCCGGCGTTTTCAGAAGCAGATATCGCGGCGCGGAAATGGCTGGCTGAACGGATGACAGAGTGCGGATTAGAGCCGCATTTCGACCCGCTTGGCAATCTGTTCGGGCTGGCTGGGGAGCGCAGCCTGCTGGTTGGGTCGCACAGCGACAGCCAGCCCGAGGGCGGCTGGCTGGACGGCGCGCTGGGTGTGGTGGCCGGGCTGGAGATTGCCCGCGCAGCCCGGGAGGCCGGCGGGCCGCTCATTTCTTGCGTCAGTTTTCAGGATGAGGAGGGGCGGTTCGGGGTGCTGACCGGATCGGATGTTTGGACCGGCAAGCTGGCGCTGGATGAGGCGGATGGGTTCACTGACAACGCCGGCAATACCCTGGCCGGGATGCGGGCGCGGATGGCGGAGTTTTCGGGGGATTTCCTGCCGCTTGAACGGTTCTGCGGATTTCTGGAAATGCATATCGAGCAAGGTCCCTATTTGGAAGAAACCGGACTCAAGCTTGGGGTGGTGACTGATATTGTCGGCATCCAGGATATGCGGATCACGTTTTTCGGTCGGCAGAACCACGCAGGCACCACGCCGATGCACCTGCGGCGGGATGCGTTTCAGGTGCTGTCTGCCTTCAACGCGGCGCTGAACAGCCGGTTTGCTGATGTGGTGACGCCTGCCACGGTCTGGACTATCGGTCATGTGGCGTTGCATCCCAATGCGTCCTCTGTTGTGCCCGGGCGCGTCGAATTTTCCGTGCAATGGCGCGATGCTGATGCAGACCGGCTGGTGCGGATGGAAACACTCATCAAGGAGACAGCGCGGGAGATTGCGGCCGGTCACGGCGCAGCATCAGAGCTTGGACCGGTGATGGGCATAGAACCGTCGGCAATGGATGTGCGGTTTCAGGCGGAGTTGGGGGCCGCTGCAGAGGCGTTGGCACCGGGAAAGTGGCAAAAGATGCCGTCGGGTGCTTTGCATGATGCGGCCAATCTTGCGACGGTGATGCCTGCGGCAATGCTGTTTGTGCCCTCGATCGGCGGCATAAGCCATGCCTTTGAAGAAGATACGGCGGAGGCAGATTTGGTGCTTGGGCTGCAGGTGCTGGACTGCGCGGCCCGGGCGCTGGCGGGGTGAATTGCAGGCGGGTACTCCCGCCTGTTCCCGGGCATCCTGCAGGATGCCCTCTCACAGTTGGGCCGGGCGCCGCTGGCGCGGCGCGGTCAGCCCCGTCCGTAGCCGCGTTTGAGCATCCGGTTGCGGTGCCTGTCGGCAGCCAGGGAAGCCTCGCGCAGATTGCCGTAGATGTTGATGACGCTTTGCCCGTTGCCGCCGGCTATGCCCCATTCACGCAGCACGGAGACCTCGGAAAACAGGTTCATCGCCAGCTCAATCCGGTAGAACCGGGACGGGCGCGAAGGGGCTTGGCGGTAGAGCAGACAGGTGGCCATGACCTGATTCTACGCCAAGCGATTCGCCGCGGCAAGAATCTCTATGCGGCGCTGACGAAAGTGAGGCCGCAGAGCGCGCAAGACAGCGCCGCCGCGGCGAACACCGGCTTAGCCAGAATGGACAAGGTCGGTAAAACACTGCAGCTGCGTTTTCTTTCGCTCTTCTTATCTGGAAGAAAGAGCGCAGTGCGGGAAAATTGGTTTTGTACCGGAACAGGATCAGCCCCAGTCCACATCGCCCAGGAAGATGTAGCCCGCGCCATAGATCGTCTTGATCAGACGTGGATTCTTGGGGTCTTCGCGCAACTTGGTGCGCAGGCGGGAGACGCGCACATCCATTGCCCGGTCAAAGCTTTCACCAGCCGCACCGCCAAGCGCCTCCTGCATCTGGGCGCGGGAGATCAGCCGCTTGGGGCTGTCGAGGAACAATCGCAGAACTTCGCCCTCGGCGTGGGAAAACGGGGTTTCGCTGCCTGCTTCATCTTCCAGCAAATAGCGGTCGAAATGCGCGGTCCAGCCGGAGAACCGGGCAGTGTCGCTGGCAGGAGCCGCTGTGCGGGGGGCGCTGCGCAGGCGGGCGCGGACCCGGGCGACAACTTCGGCCGGATCAAACGGTTTGGTGATGTAATCATCTGCTCCCAGTTCCAGCCCCGTCACCCGGTCCTGCACCTGGGCGCGGCCGGAGATGATGATGACCGCCGCGCCTTGCTCCAGTGCAAGCCGGTGCACCAACGCCAGCCCATCGGTGTCAGGCAGCGACAGATCGACCAGGCAGACATCGGGTGCCATCCGGTTCAGAGCCGCCTCGAATTCGCGCGCGCGGGCGAAACTTTGGGTGCGGAAGCCCGCGTCCTCCAGCGTGCTGGTCAGGATCCGGCGGATTTCCGGCTCGTCATCCAGGATGGTGACCAAGGGCGATGTCATGCGGCGGGCTCCGGTTTGATCAGCGCGGACAGTTGATGCGTGGTGAAGGGTTTGCGCAAAACCGGGCCGCATTTCAAGGCCTTGCGGAACAACGGGTCGCTGACGGGAAGGGACGTCATCAGGATGCAAGGCAGGTTTGAACCGTCAAGCCGGGTGGCCAAGTCGATGCCGGTAGCAGTCCCTTCCAGTTTGATGTCGGAGAGCACCAGCGCGATGTCTGGCAAGTCGGCGGTGAGCGCACTGGCTTCGTCCACGCTGGCCGCTTCGATCACCGAATAGCCAAGATCAATCAGCATATCGCGAAAGGCGGCACGCAGTTCCTGGCTGTCCTCGACCAACAAGGCCATGCCGCCCTTGGCATCTGGTGCCAGCCGGTAGGGCAGCCGCAGGGTCACCGAAGCGCCGGTTTGGGTGTTGCTGATCCGCATGTCGCCGCCGGCCAGTTTGGCCATGTCGTAAACCATTGGCAGGCCAAGACCGGAGCCTTCGCTGCCTTTGGTGGTGAAGAAAGGATTCAACGCCTTGTCCAGCGCTTCGGGGGAGAAACCGGGGCCGCTGTCGGTCACCGTGATTTCCACCCAGGTCTGCCCGACTGCGTGGGCGCTGACAGTTATCTGGCCCGAAGTTCCGCAAGCGTCGCGGGCATTCAGGATCAGGTTCAAAAGCGCATCCTGCAGCTTGCCGCTGTCCAGAAGCAGCACCTCGTCCGGCATGTTATCAAGGATGCTTAGCCCAATTCCCTGCGGCAGCGAAGGAGAGGCGAGGATCTTCAGTTCACCCAGCAGCGCATGCATGTCGGCCGCCTGCGGGCGCAAGGTGCGCTGGCCGGTCATTTCGGCAATCCGGCTTAGCAGCCGGCCGCCGCGTTTTGCGGCCGAAAGCGTGCCTTGGACCAGTTCGGTTGCCTCACCGCTCAGCCCCATTTTCTCCAGTTTGCTTTGCATTCCGAGAATAATGGTCAAAAGGTTGGAAAAATCATGTGCCAGGCCGCTGGTCATCTGCGCCGCCATCTCGCGGCGGCGGGCCTGCTGCAGGGCAACCCGGGCCTGGGTTTCCTCGGTCACATCCATCGACAGGATATAGACGCCGCCGTGCTGGTCCGGGGTAAAGGCCACCCGGATGCGGCGGCTGCCGTGGCTCTCAGTGAACTCGAACACCGGGCTGCTGCCCTTGTAGGCGGCCAGCAAATGCGGCTCGATCCGGTCAAAAGCAGCCTCTCCCAGTGCGTCCGCAATATGCATGCCGAGGATGTCGGAGGGGCGGCTGGGAAACACCGAGCTGAGGCGGCGGTTGGTATAGGTGTAATACCCGTCTGCATCGACGTGGGCGATATGAGCGGGCATCATCTCGGTCGTCAGCCGGGTACGGCCTTCTATCTCGGTCAGCTGTCTCTTGGTCTCTTCCAGGGCCGTATTTGTGGCTTCCAACTGGCGGTTGGCGGCGGATAGTTCCTCGGTATGGGTAATCAGTTTCTCTGACAGTTCCTCGGACCGGGAGTGCAGCAGTTGCTCTGCCTGTTTGGTACGGGTGATGTCGGTATAGACGGTGACCCAGCCACCCTGCGGCAATGGCGAGCCTTCGATCGAAATCATCTGCCCGTTGGGCCGTTCACGCTCCAGGTAATGCGGCACAAAATCCAGTGCCTGAGCAACCCGGCTTTGCACGATGTCCTGGGTATCTGTTTCCGGCGCGTATTCACCGGCCTCCGCAAGAAAGCGGATGGTGTCGGCAAAGGACGCCCCCGGCTGCACCAGGTGATCAGGCAGTGAGAACATCTCTTGGAAACGCCTGTTGCAGACCGCCAGGCGCAGATCGTTGTCATAGATCGACAGCGCCTGGGCGATCAGGTTCAGCCCGGCGGTGGTCATGGCGGCGTGCGGCTTGCTTGTTCGGTTCATGGTTCTCCCCGCTTCATGGCTAGCATCGCGGCGGGTGCGGGGCAAATCGCCATTCAGCCGCGGGAGAAGGCCATGCCGTCGCGTCAGACCGGCGGTCTCCTTAGGGTTGCCGAACGCGGTGAGCGGAAGATGGTGCAAGTGATGCGAAACTTGAAACGGCTGCCCGCTGCGTTTGATTCGAATTCCGGCCAGTTCGTGCGCATCCCGCGCGCTTTGCCCGGGCGTGTTTGCGAAGGCTGCAGGATTTTCTGTGCCCGGTGGTACGGCGACTTGCGTAACAGCCCGTAAAACAAGGGGAACAGCATTGTTACAATTCGTAAGATTTGGGAAAACATCAGGAAAAAGTTGACGGGCTATTCTTTGCACGTCCCTACTCGGGGCCAGAACCGCGGGCAGCGGTCAGGTCCGGCAGCAACGCCGGAAAGGGAGGAAAGAAAGTTGGCTCAGATGCAGATGGGCGCCGAAGGGATGTTATCCCTGCCGGCGCTGCTTCAACGCAATGCGGCGCAATTCGCTAATGCACCGGCCTACCGGGAAAAGGAATTCGGCATTTGGCAATGCTGGACCTGGGCCGAGGCGGCAAAGGAAATAGAGGCACTGGCGCTGGGCCTCATCAACCTTGGCGTGAATGAGGGTGATTTTGTCGCTATCATCGGCCGCAATCGTCCTTATCTCTATTGGTCGATGGTTGCTGCGCAGGCGGTGGGCGCCGTGCCGGTACCGCTCTATCAGGACGCGGTGGCCGAAGAGATGGCCTATGTGCTGGGCCATTGCGGCGCACGCTTTGTGATCGTGGGCGATCAGGAGCAGGCCGACAAGGTGATCGAGATCCAGGATCAGCTGCACCAGTTTGAGCATATGATCTATCTCGACCCGCGCGGGATGCGGAAATACGAGCATACCCAGCTGCACCAGTTCAGCCATATCCAGGATCAGGGCCGCGCGGCGCGCGACGAACTGACCGGTGAGCTGCAGGCGCGCCAGGCCAAGCTGACCTACGACAGCACCTGCGTAATGCTTTATACCTCAGGCACCACCGGCAAGCCCAAGGGCGTGGTGCTGTCGAACCGGAATGTGATCCAGAGCGCCAAGAACTCGGCTGAGTTCGACCATTTGACTTTGGGTGAGAACATCCTGTCCTACCTGCCGATGGCATGGGTGGGCGATTTCATCTTCTCAATCGGCCAGGCCTACTGGTGCGGCTTCTGCGTGAACTGCCCGGAAAGCGCCGATACCATGATGACCGACCTGCGGGAGATTGGTCCGACTTACTTCTTTGCACCGCCGCGGGTGTTCGAAGGCCAGCTGACCAATGTGATGATCCGGATGGAGGACGCCGGCGCACTGAAGCGCAAGATGTTCCACCATTTTCTGGCCCATGCCAAGAAAGTCGGAGGCGACATTTTGGACGGCAAGCCGGTGGGTCTGATGGACCGGCTGAAATACGCATTGGGCAATGTGCTGGTTTACGGCCCGCTCAAGGATACGCTTGGCTACGGCCGCATCCGTGTGGGCTATACCGCGGGGGAGGCAATCGGGCCGGAGATCTTTGATTTCTACCGCTCTCTGGGTATCAACCTGAAACAGCTTTACGGTCAGACCGAAGCCACCGTGTTCATCACCGTGCAGCCGGATGGCGAAGTACGTGCCGATACCGTAGGTGTTCCTGCACCGGAGGTGGAAATCAAGATCGGCGACAACGGTGAAATCTACTACCGCTCGCCGGGCACGTTTGTGGAATATTTTAACAATCCGGACTCTACCGCCTCAACCAAGGATCCGGAGGGCTGGGTAGCCACTGGCGATGCCGGTTTCTTTGAGGAAGGCTCCGGCCACCTGCGGATCATCGACCGTGCCAAGGACGTGGGCAAAATGGCTGATGGTGCGATGTTTGCGCCTAAGTATGTGGAAAACAAACTGAAATTCTACCCGGACATTCTGGAAGCAGTGCTGTTTGGAAATGGCAAAGACCGCTGCGTGGCCTTTATCAATATTGACCTGACGGCTGTAGGAAACTGGGCAGAGCGTAACAATATCGCCTATGCATCCTATCAGGAACTGGCCGGGCATCCGCAAGTCCTGGAGTCACTCCGTGAGCATGTGTCGGCGGTGAACCAATCGGTGGCGGAAGACCCGATGCTGTCAGGCTGCCAGATCCACCGCTTTGTGGTTCTGCACAAGGAACTGGACGCTGATGACGGCGAAATGACCCGCACCCGCAAAGTGCGCCGCCGTATTGTTGAGGAGAAATTCGACGATATCATAACCGCGCTGTACGACGGTTCGGAGCAGGTCTCGACCGTAACGGAAGTGACCTATGAAGACGGCCGCAAAGGGTCCATCAGCGCGACGCTGACTATTGTCGATGCGGACGTGAAACCGGCTGCGGTTCACAAGGTGGCCGCGGAATGATGCACGTATTTCCGGAGAAAAATCTGCCCCGTGCCGGGCAGGCCGGGCAGATCTCAGATCAAGTCGGGATTGAGGCCGGGATTGAAGGCCGTGTTGACCACCTGCTGGATCTTGAAGGGAGAGCTGAACCCGTGTGTCTGCTCGATGATCGAGGTCAGGCTTTCGGATTGGCTGAGGCCCATCTGCTTGCATTCGACGGCCATCTTCAGAAGGCAGGAATGTTCAAGTTCGCCAAACATTGTTTTGGTCTCCTTGCTGCTCGTTTTTTTCAAGTATCGCATGGAAACCTTAAAATTTCTATGTGGCAGAATAATGGAGGCCGTTGTTATGCTTGACAATTCCTTAAGCTATGTCACCGAAGACGGCCGGACCATCGGCGGTGTGGTGATGGAGATGAAGAACATCACCCTGCGGTTCGGCGGTGTGGTGGCGATCAAGGATATCTCCTTTGACATCCGCGAAGGCGAGATCCGCGCGATCATCGGTCCCAACGGGGCCGGCAAATCCTCAATGCTGAACGTGATCTCAGGCTTCTATGTGCCGCAGGAAGGCGAGGTGCTGTTTCACGGCAAGAAGCGCCCGCAGATGCGCCCCTATGAGGTGGCCCGCCAGGGCATCGCACGCACCTTCCAGAATATCGCGCTGTTCGAAGGCATGAGCGTGCTGGACAACGTCATGACCGGACGGCTCAACTATATGAAAACAGGCTTGTTTTCGCAGGCTCTGTGGAAGGGCAAGGCGGAAAAGGAAGAGACCGAAAACCGCGAGGTTGTGGAGCGGATCATCGACTTTCTGGAGATCCAGCACATCCGCAAGACCCCGGTGTCACGGCTGCCTTATGGTCTGAAGAAACGGGTTGAACTGGCACGTGCCCTGGCTGCCGAACCAAAGCTTTTGCTGCTGGATGAACCAATGGCCGGCATGAACGTCGAGGAGAAGGAGGACATGTCCCGCTTCATCCTGGATGTGAACGACGAATTCGGCACCACCATCGCCCTGATCGAACACGATATGGGGGTGGTGATGGATCTGTCGGACCGCGTCGTGGTGATGGATTACGGTAAGAAAATCGGCGACGGCACCCCGGATGAGGTGCGCAATAACCAGGATGTGATCGACGCATATCTGGGGGTCAGTCATGACTGAGTTGCAATGCAGCAACACCCGGCCCCGGCAGGGTGACATCCGTACACCCCCTGTGCAGCCCCTGAGCACCGCCGCAGTGCAGAATTCCGTGGAGAGCCTCTAATGCCCGAACAACTCGTCTTTGCGATGGAAGTGACGCTGAACGGCCTGATGGCAGGCGTGCTTTATGCGCTGGTCGCGCTGGGCTTTGTGCTGATCTACAAGGCTTCCGGCATTTTCAACTATGCCCAAGGCGTGATGGCGCTGTTTGCGGCAATGACGCTGGTGGGGATCATGCAGGGGCAGGTGCCCTTTGCGCATATCATAAATGCGGTCTTTGGCGGCCATATCACCCATTTCGGCTGGAACGTTCCCGGTGTGCTGGCAATTGCTCTGACTGTCGGGGTGATGGTGCTGCTGGCCTGGCTGGTGCAGGTGCTGGTGATGAAGCACCTAGTGGGTCAGGAGCCGATCATCCTGTTCATGGCCACTATTGGTCTTGCCTATTTCCTGGAAGGCGTTGCCGACCTGATGTGGGGGTCCGAGATCAAGACACTGGACGTCGGTCTGCCGCAGGGCATCAACCTGTGGATTGACGAGACCACCTTCAACATCTTCGGCTACGGCTTCTTTATCGACAATCTGGATATCGTGGCGACGGTGATTGCGGCGCTGCTGGTGGCCGGGCTGGTCTGCTTTGCCCAATACACCAAGCAGGGCCGGGCGATGCGCGCGGTGGCGGATGACCACCAGGCGGCGCTGTCGGTCGGCATCTCGCTGAACTTCATCTGGGTGCTGGTCTGGTCGGTCGCAGGGTTTGTGGCGCTGGTCGCGGGCATCGTCTGGGGCACTAAATCCGGTGTGCAGTTCTCATTGTCGCTGATCGCGCTGAAGGCGCTGCCGGTGCTGATGCTGGGCGGCTTCACCTCGATCCCCGGCGCCATTGTCGGCGGGCTGATCATCGGTGTGGGTGAGAAACTGTTCGAGTTTGCCATCGGCCCGATGGTCGGCGGCGCCACCGAGAACTGGTTTGCCTATGTTCTGGCACTGCTGTTCCTGGTGTTCCGCCCGCAGGGCCTGTTCGGGGAGAAGATCATTGAACGGGTCTGAGGTTCATATGACCTGCTCCCGGCCTGTTCAGCTTTCCAGCTTGCGGAATGCGGCGATGACAATGGCGGCGAATACTGTGGCAACCAGCGTAAAGGCGATGGTCAGATCGCCGATCAGCTGCCCGGCCAGGAGCGTTAGCAGCCCGGCCCCGGCAAGCCCCATCAGCATCAGCCCCCAAGGGCCGGGTGCGGTCCCAGAGGTTTCCCTGCGTGCCTCCCGGCGCGGCGGCTCGAATTCGAACGGCGGCAGCACTGTTGCGTCTTCCACCGTTGCCAGCAGCCGGCCCTTGGCCTCTGCAAATTCGGCTGCTGAAATGTCACCCTTCTTCCGCGCGGCCTCCAGCCGCCGGATTTCCTCAAAAATCGCGGTCATTGATCCCACTCACTTTACCCAGGAACAGGGTGGCAGAAAGAAATGGGCAAAATGTGGCCAGGCACGGATTTCTGACAAATTGGTTAACGCTGGCGGTGCGGCATGACCAAGGCGATTGCCGTCATCAACGTGATTGCCTGGGCGGGTTTTTGGGCGTTCGGCTATCTGGCGCTGACCGCGGAAGGGTTCACGGAAACCCAGATTGTCACCGCGTCGCTGCTGGCGGCCTCAGGACTGATTACCGGCATCATTGCATACCTGCGTCTGGTGCGCGGCAGCGAGCGCAGCGGCTATGCCAAACCGTCAAACCGGATAACCCGCGCGCAGCGCGACGCGGCACAGGCGCAATGGGGGCAGATCGAATGATTGCCGCTGCTGAAACATTCAAGACAAACACCCGGACCGGGCCCTGTTTGCAACAGAAAGGGAGCATCTGAGACATGTTCTACCGTGAAGCCGGAGACTTCAAAACCTCCTATGCCGATGACAGCCAGACCTTCCCGATCAAGTTCGACCGTGTCCGCTATTATGTGGTGCTGGCGGTGGCCTTTGGCATCATCCCCTTCCTGGTCAACGACTACTGGGCCAATGCGATCCTGCTGCCGTTCCTGATCTATTCAATTGCGGCGATCGGGCTGAACATTCTTGTCGGATACTGCGGGCAGGTGTCCCTGGGCACCGGCGGGTTCATGGCCGTGGGGGCCTATGCCTGCTACAAACTGATGACAGCCTTTCCCGAGGTCAGCATGTTCATCCATGTGATCCTGGCGGGCGGCATCACCGCGGTGGTCTGCATGGCCTTCGGCCTGCCCTCGCTGCGCATCAAGGGTTTCTATCTGGCGGTGGCGACGCTGGCGGCGCAGTTTTTCCTGGTGTGGCTGTTCAACCGGGTGCCGTGGTTTTACAACTATTCGGCTTCGGGCCAGATCAACGCGCCGGAGCGCGATACCTTTGGCATCCTGATCACCGGCCCCAATGCGCCGGCCTGGGCCACCTATCTGTTCTGCCTGATTTTCCTGACGTTCTGCGCGCTGGTGGCCCGCAACCTGACCCGCGGCACTGTGGGCCGCAGCTGGATGGCGATCCGCGACATGGATATCGCGGCTGAAATCATCGGGGTGAACCCGCTGAAGGCGAAACTGACGGCCTTTGCCGTGTCCGGCTTTTTCATCGGGATTTCCGGCGCGCTGTTCTTTGCGGTCTACCTGGGTGCGGTCGAGGTCGGCGAGGCCTTTGGCATCAACAAGTCGTTCCTGGTGCTGTTCATGGTGATCCTGGGCGGGCTGGGGTCGATCTTCGGCTCCTTTGCCGGCGCGGCCTTTCTGGTGCTCTTGCCGGTGGTGCTGAAGGTGGTGGGCGTCGATCTCCTGGGCTGGCCAACTGATATCGTGGCGCATTTCCAGCTGGTGATCGTGGGGGCGCTGATCGTGGTGTTCCTGATAGCCGAGCCGCACGGCATGGCGCAGCTGTGGCGCGTCGCCAAGGAAAAACTGAGACTGTGGCCCTTCCCGCACTGATGCGGGCACGGCCTGGAAACCGGCGGGGAGAAAAGCAAGACTACCCCCGTTTTAAGAAACAATCGGATAAGACCATAGGGAGGATTTAAGCCGATGAAAAAGACACTGACCACACTGGCGCTGGGCGCCGCAATGGCAGCCGGACCGGCAATGGCGGACCTGGTGTTCCCGGACCTCAGCTACCGCACCGGGCCTTATGCGGCCGGCGGCATTCCGTTTTCGGACGGCTATAACGACTATTTCACCCTGCTGAACGAGCGCGATGGCGGCATCGGCGGTGTTCCGGCCAAAGTGATCGAATGCGAGACCGGCTATAACACCGAAAAAGGTGTGGAATGCTACGAATCCACCAAGGGCCAGGGCGCGCTGATCTATCAACCGTTGTCCACCGGTATCACCTATCAGCTGATCCCCAAGGTGACCGCAGATAACATCCCGCTGCACACCATGGGCTATGGCCGTACCTCGGCGGCGAACGGCGAAGTGTTCAGCCATGTGTTCAACTATCCGGCCAACTACTGGAACGGTGCCTCGGGCGTTGTGAACTACTTGCTGGAATCCAACGGCGGCGACATCAGCGGCAAGAAGATCGCGCTGATCTATCATAACTCTGCCTATGGCAAGGAACCGATCCGCACCCTGGAGGAGCTGTCCAAGAAACACGGTTTCGAGCTGATCGCCCTGCCGGTGGACCACCCGGGCCAGGAGCAGAAGTCGCAGTGGCTGCAGATCCGCCGCGAGCGTCCCGACAATGTCGTGATGTGGGGCTGGGGTGTGATGAACCAGGTGGCAATTCAAGAAGCTGCCAACATCCGTTTCCCGATGGAGAATTTCATCGGTGTGTGGTGGTCCGGTGCCGAGCATGACGTGATGCCGGCAGGTGACAAGGCGGACGGCTACAAGGCCGTGACCTTCCACAACGTCGGCCGCGACTTCCCGGTGTTTGACGACATCCAGAAATATGTCGTCGATGCGGGCAAGGCCGCAGGTGCGGGCGATCAGGTTGGTAACGTACTGTATAACCGCGGCATGTACGCGGCGATGCTGGCAGCCGAAGCCGCCAAGACCGCGCAAGGTATTCATGGCACTGCGGATATCAACGCTGCGATGATGCGGGACGGCATGGAAGCGCTGGTGATCGACGAAGCCAAGATGGCTGCGCTGGGGATGCCGAACTTTGGCCCGACCTTCAATGTTTCCTGCGACAACCACGGCGGCCCTGGCCTGGTGGGTGTGACCCAGTGGGATGCAGAGAGCAAAACCTGGTCGCTGATTTCGGACTTCAAACCGTCCGATACCGAAGTGATCGGTAAGCTGATCGAAGAAGATTCGGGCGCCTATGCGGCTGAAAACAACATTGAGTCCCGCTGCAAGTAAGGGCCTTGACCGGCCCTAGCCTTGGCGGGGCCGGAAACAACCGGCGCGGCAGAGAGCTGCCGCGCCACTCAACAGGGTTCCGGTTCAGGTCCGGGACAGTCATGAGGACACGCTTTGATGCTGGATGCAGCGAATACCGCCGCCGACACCGCCGATGTGCAGGCCGAGACCCTGCTGGAGGTCAACAATATCGAGGTGATCTACAATCACGTGATCCTCGTTCTGAAGGGCGTCAGCCTGAATGTCCCCAAGGGCGGCATAACCGCGCTGCTGGGCGGCAACGGGGCTGGCAAGACCACCACGCTGAAGGCGATCTCGAACCTGCTGCATTCGGAACGCGGCGAGGTCACCAAAGGCTCGATCAAGTACCGCGGCGCGCATGTGCATGAGCAGGACCCGGCCGAGCTGGTGAAGAAGGGCGTCATTCAGGTGATGGAAGGCCGCCATTGTTTTGAGCATTTGACGGTGGAGGAAAACCTGCTGACCGGTGCGTATACCCGTTCGGACAGCAGTGCAAAGATTCAGGACGATCTGGAGATGGTCTATCACTATTTCCCGCGTCTGAAGGAGCGCCGCAAAAGCCAGGCCGGTTATACCTCGGGCGGCGAGCAGCAGATGGTGGCGATGGGCCGTGCGCTGATGTCCCGGCCCGAGACGATCCTGCTGGATGAGCCCTCGATGGGGCTGGCGCCGCAGCTGGTGGAGCAGATTTTCGAGATCGTGAAGTCGATCAACGAGAAAGAAGGGGTGACCTTCCTTTTGGCCGAGCAGAACACCAACGTGGCCCTGCGCTATGCACATTACGGTTATATCCTGGAGTCGGGCCGTGTGGTGATGGACGGGCCTGCGGCTGAGCTGCGGGAGAACCCGGATGTAAAGGAATTCTACCTCGGCATGTCGGATGAAGGGCGCAAGAGTTTTCGCGACGTGCGGTCTTACCGGCGCCGCAAGAGGTGGCTGAGCTGATGCGGGGAGATGACGTGATGACCTATTTTGACACGCTTGAGACCCGCAGCGCAGATGAACGCGCCGCAGATCTTGCCAAGGCCTTGCCAGAGCAGATCGCCCGTGCGCGGTCTGCCTCCGGATATGCAGAATTGCTGGACGGTGTGGATCCGGCGGCGGTGATCTCGGCGGAGGCCTTGGCGGCGCTGCCGGTGCTGCGGAAGTCGGAGCTGAGCCGGGCGCAGGCAGGGAACCCGCCCTTTGGCGGTTTCACCGTGAAACCCGCGACCGGCTTTGCCCATGTTTTCCAAAGCCCCGGCCCGATCTATGAGCCGGGCGGGGTGGATGGCGACTGGTGGCGGATGGGGCGGTTTCTGAACGCTGCCGGGATCGGCCAGGGCGATGTAGTGCAGAACTGTTTCGGCTACCATCTGACACCTGCGGGCATGATTTTTGAAAACGGTGCGCGGGCGGTGGGCGCGGCGGTGTTGCCTGCCGGCACCGGCCAGACAGAGTTGCAGGTGACGGCTGCGCGTGATGTTGGTGCCACCTCCTATGCCGGCACGCCGGATTACCTGAAGGTGATTCTGGACAAGGCCGACGCCATGGGTGTGGAGCTGGCCTTTACCAAGGCGGCGGTGGGCGGCGGCGCGCTGTTTCCTTCCCTGCGTCAGGAGTATGCTGATCGCGGGATTTCCTGCCTGCAGTGCTACGCCACCGCTGATCTGGGCAATATCGCCTATGAAAGCCCGGCTATGGAGGGGATGATTGTCGACGAGCATGTGATCGTCGAGATTGTCACTCCCGGCACCGGCAATCCGGTGGCACCCGGCGAAGTGGGTGAGGTTGTGGTGACAACGCTGAACCCGGATTATCCGCTGATCCGTTTTGCCACCGGCGATCTGTCGGCAGTGATGCCGGGCGTTTCGCCCTGCGGCCGCACCAATTTACGGATCAAGGGCTGGATGGGCCGGGCGGATCAGACCACCAAGATCAAAGGCATGTTTGTGCGGCCCGAGCAGGTGGCGGCGCTGGTCGACAAACATGACGAGATCGTCAAGGCGCGTGTGGTTGCCAGCCGCGATGGCGAGATGGATGCAATGACCGTGCAGATTGAGGCGCAGGGCGGCGACGAGGCAGCCTATGCCCGCTCGGTGATCGAGGTGCTGAAGCTCAAGGGCAAAGTTGAGGTTGTGGCACCGGACGCATTGCCCAAGGACGGGCTGGTGATCGAGGATCTGCGAAACTACGACTGATTTCTTCGCAGGATCCAAGAAGCACGGGCGCCGGCATCAGACGCCCGTTTACTGTTCCGCAAGCAGGCGGAGCGCAAGCAGTGCTTTCTGGCTGGAATTTCTGACTGGAATAGTCGTAATAGGGCAACGCGAACCATCAGCCGGACCTGTGACTGCCGTAAAATGACTGCCGCGAATGACCCCATAAAGTATGCCCCCTACGGGCGCCGCAGCGGTGGAAGGAGCCGCGGCGGTGTTTTTGCCTTTCTGGCCTGGGCGGTGGCCCTGTCTTGCGTGCTGCCGATGCTGGCGGTGGCTCTGGCAGCGGCATTCGGCGGGACGGAGACGATCAGCCATCTGGCGGCCACGGTGCTGCCGGGATATTCGCTGACGACACTGGCACTGGTCGCGCTGGTCGCGCTTGGCACATTTGCAATCGGCACCGGTGCTGCCTGGCTGGTGACTATGACGCGCTTTCCCGGCGCGCGGTTTCTGGAAATCGCTCTGGTCCTGCCGCTGGCGTTTCCGGCCTATGTTCTGGCCTATGCCTATACCCATATTCTGGACCACCCTGGTTTCGTGCAGGCCACGCTGCGGGATGTGACCGGCTGGGGGCCGCGGGACTACTGGTTCCCTGAAATCCGCTCCACAGGCGGGGCAGCGGCGATGCTGGTTTTGGTGCTTTACCCCTATGTTTACCTGCTGGCGCGGGCGGCGTTTCTGCAGCAGAGCGCGGGCGCTTTTCTGGCGGCACGGGCGTTGGGCAAGAACGCCTGGCAGGCATTCTGGATGGTCAGCCTGCCAATGGCGCGGCCGGCGATTGCCTCGGGTGTACTGCTGGCAGTGATGGAGACCATCGCGGATTTCGGCACGGTCTCCTATTTCGGCGTGCAGACATTTGCCACCGGGATTTACACCAGCTGGTTTTCGCTGGGCGACCGGGGCGGGGCGGCGCAGCTGGCTCTGTGCCTGTTGGGCTTTGCCCTGACGCTCGCCGTAGCGGAGCGGGCGACACGGGGGCGGGCGAAGTATCATCACGCGGGCAAGCATCATAACCAGATGCCGCCGGCCGAGCTGAAGGGGCTCCAGGCGGCGGTCGCAGCCTTCTTCTGCGCGGTGCCGGTGGTGCTGGGGTTTTTACTGCCTGTGGCGGTGCTGTTCCTGATGAGTTTTGAGTCTGAGCAGAACCTGTTCAGCCGGCGCTATATCGATTTCACTGCCAACTCGATCACTTTGGCGGCAACTGCTGCAGTTCTGACCGTGGCAGCCGCAGTGTGCCTTGGCTTTTACCAGCGGCTGCGGCCCGGGCAGGTGTCCTCAACCGCGGCCTATTTTGCGCGGCTGGGCTATGCGGTGCCGGGCGGGGTGATCGCGGTGGGGCTGATCGTGCCTTTTGCCGCCTTTGACAACGCGCTGGATGCCTGGATGCGGGAAAGTTTCGGCATTCGCACAGGGCTGCTGGTGACAGGGTCGATCTGGCTGCTGGTCGCGGCCTACGGCGTGCGGTTCATGGCCGCCGCTCTTGGCGCTTATGAGGGCGGCCAGGCCACGATGCATTCCAACATGGATGCGGCGGCGCGCTCCTTGGGGCAGGGGCCGCTTGGGATGCTGCGCCGGGTGCATCTGCCGATCCTGACGCCCAGCCTGCTGACCGCGCTGCTGATTGTGTTTGTCGATGTGATGAAGGAGCTGCCCGCGACGCTGATAATGCGGCCATTCAATTTCGACACGCTGGCGGTGCAGGCGCACCGGCTGGCGGCGGATGAGCGGCTGGAAGGCGCCGCGGTGCCTTCGCTGGTGATCATGGCGGTGGGGCTGCTGCCGGTGATTCTGATCTGCCGTCAGGTGGGACGGCGGCGCTAGACGCAAGAATTTTGGAAAATTCTTGCCAAGAAAATTTGAATTTTCTTGGCCCGGGTGCAGCTTATACTGCCCACCAGGCCTCAATCTCGTCGCGGGAAATCCGGTTTGCCGGACCCAAGCCCACCAGCACGGTTTCCTCAGCCTCACAGCGTTTGGCTTCAACATGCCGGCCAACTACATGCAGCTCATATGCGCCTCCGGAGGTCAGCACAAAGCCCTTCATCCGGTAAAGCCCCGCAGGCCGGGCCGCCAGCTTGTTGCCCAGTGCACGGCGGTCCAGCACATCGCTGCTGCGGTGCTGCCAGGTGGTATAGGCGGGATGTGCGGCAACAGCGGTGCCCTTGGGCAGCGGCACCACGTCGAACAGCAGCTCGGCCACGGGCGATCCATTCAGCACGGTAGGAGTGCGGGCGCCGGCCTTCGCCAGCAGGGCGGAGACCGTCTGGTTCATGCCATCGCATTTGGAGACGATCACCAGATCAGCGGCGCGGATTTGCTGCTCCGCCTGCGGTGCAACCAGCGGGTCGCTCAGCAGGGTTCCGGCATTCTCTGCATCCACCAGAGTGACGATGCCGCCATAACTCAGCCCGATTTCATTCAGAACCGAATTGGCTATGGCGACCGGGTCGGAAATACCGCTGGCCTCGATAACCAGATGATCCGGACGGTCCGGACGGTTCAGGATGTCGCGCAACGCGAGAGACAGGTCATCGCCCATGGTGCAGCAGGCACAGCCATTGGTGAGAGCAATCGTGCCGCCAGCGGTATCCTGGATCAGGGCGTCATCAATGTTGATTGCACCAAAATCATTCACGATCACGGTCAGTTTCAATCCGTGGTCTTCGGCTAAAAGGCGGTTGATTAACGTGGTCTTGCCAGCGCCCAGATAGCCGCTGATTATCGTTACCGGCAACCGGTTCATACGCTCTGTTCCTCCAGAGCGCGGAAAGCTCTCGACTGCATGATTCCCCCCGAAATTCAAGATGCGTGAATCTATAGGCCGGTGGCCCGAACGGGTCTAGCAAAAGCTCGGTCAGCTTCAATCTTTCGTCAAGGGACGTGCCAGTGTGTTTCTGGGGAACCGGTCGCTGCAAAAAAAAGCGCGGTCCAAGCCGCGCTTTTAACGTGTTGGCTGACGGCTGGATTTACTTCCAGCCAACGTTGTTAAAGATCTTCTGTGCTTCGGGAAGATTCTTGGCAACGTCCGAAAGGCTCACGTCATCCGGTTTGAAGTGGCCAAGCGCCGCAATCGAGGGGGCCAGACCGACACCGGGCACCGCCGGGTATTCGTCATTCCCGGCCGAGAAATACGCTTGGGCGGAATCACCGGCGAGATATTCCAGGAACTGGACGGCGTTTTCCTTGTTCGGCGCATGGGCTGCCACACCGCCGCCCGAGAGATTCATATGCGCGCCTTCTGTATTCTGCGAGGGAAACAGCCAGCCGATCTGATCGCGGCCGTCCGAGATGCCCTTGACGTTTTTGCGGATCGAACGTGCGAAGTAGTAGGTGTTGGCCACCGCGATATCGCATTCGCCCGAGAGGATGCCGCGCATCTGGTCAGTGTCGCCGCCCTGCGGGTCGCGGGCCATGTTGGCGACGACGCCCTCAGCCCATTCCCGGGCTTTTTCGGTGCCGTGGTGAGTCACGATCGAGGCCAAAAGGGTCTGGTTGTAAGTGTTCTTGGAAGAGCGGATGCAGACCAGGCCTTTGTAGGCGGGGTCTGCCAGATCCAGATAGGTGAGCGGCGGGTCAGCCACTTCATCCTTGTCATAGAAGATGATCCGTGAGCGTTGGCTGAAACCGAACCACTGATTGTCCTCATCCTGCAGATAGGCGGGCACGCGGGCTTCCAGTACATCGCTTTTGATGCTTTGCAGCACACCGGCGTCCTTGGCGCGCGTCAGGCGCGAGGTGTCGACGGTGATCAGGATGTCAGCAGGGGAATTCTCACCTTCTGCGTTCATCCGGGCGATCAGCTCGTCCGCGTTGCCTTCGATGCGGTTGATGGTGATGCCGGTGGCCGCTTCGAATTCCGAATAGAGCTGTTCGTCGGTGTCATAGTGGCGCGATGAATAGATGTTCAGCTCGCCTTCGGCGGCAGCTGAGGTGGCAATGGCAGCGGTCAGGGCGCCGGCCAGTACGGTGGTGGCTTTCAGCATTGGGTGTCCCGTTCTTCTGTGGCTTTTATTCCGACTGAAATAGTCAATTAAAGCAATTGGCAGAAGATGCAACGGATTTCCGACTGAAACACTTGGTGCGTTCTCGGTCTTGACTGGCGGCAACTGAGAGCAGGCGGGCAGGAGCTAAAGAGCAGGGGCAGATGCCGGGGCGCGCTCCCGCCCGTCGCCGGACTTCTGGCAATGTCCGCTTCGGTTGGGCATGGCACCGCGCCATGCGCGGTGCCATGCCCAAGGCCGCGAAGACTCGCCCGGTTTTGGCCGGGGGATCTGCGGGCGCGGGAGCGTTTGCCTGTGTCTTTTCTGGAAACCGCAGTTGCCAAACGCAAAAAAACCGCATCAAATGATGCGGTTTTCTGCGTGTCGCTGTGTCGGATCTTAGCCCTGGCGCGCTTTGAACTTGCGCTGGGTCTTGTTGATCACGTAAACGCGGCCCTTGCGGCGCACAACCCGGCAATCGCGGTGCCGGTTCTTCAGCGAACGGAGCGAGTTCTTGACCTTCATGGTCTCTCTCCTTGTCTGCGGCGCGAACCAGCGCCTGGGTTAGCGGGTGGCCTGGCCGGAGCCGAAGCCGTGAATGAATGGTGGGCGATACAAGGATCGAACTTGTGACCCCTTCGATGTCAACGAAGTGCTCTACCGCTGAGCTAATCGCCCACTCTGGCCTGCGCGCCGTCCTGCCCCTTAGAAGTGAAAGGGGCGCGGGGTGCCGCGCCGGTGAGGGGGTCTATAAATAGAGTCGCTCAGGGGTGCAAGAGCTTTTGACCGCAGAAATTTCCGCGATATGCTGTTTCTTGCACAAGAAGCACCGGAGCAAGGATGCCTGATACAGCGTTTTCCGTGATTTCACCGCAGAAACTGGCGTCCTCCGTGGTTTTTGCCTCTCCGCACAGCGGCACAGACTATTCCGATTCCTTTCTGGCCCAGTCGATTCTGGGGCGAAAAGAGATCCGCAGCTCGGAGGACGCCTTTGTAGACCGGCTGTTTAAGGCCGCGCCAGAGTTTGGATCACCGCTGCTGATGGCAGTCAAACCGCGTGCCTACCTGGATCTGAACCGGTCTCCGGATGAGCTGGATCCGGCGGTGATCGAAGGGGTGCAGCGGCGCGGGCAGAATCCGCGGGTGGCGTCCGGCCTTGGGGTGATTCCCCGGGTGGTGGCCAATGGCCGTGCCATTTACCGCGGCAAACTGCCGGCGACGGAAGCAGAGCAGCGGATCAGATGCTGCTGGCACCCCTACCACCAAGCGCTGAAGGGGCTTCTGGAGCAGGCGCATCAGCATTTCGGCCAAGCGATTCTGGTCGATTGCCATTCGATGCCGCATGAGGCGATCGACACCATGGTTCCGTGCAAGGGCGGCAAACCCGAAGTGGTGCTGGGCGACCGCTTCGGCGCCGCAGCTGATAGCAGCGTTGTGGACCGGATCGAGGCTGCCTTTGCTGCGGCCGGGCTGAACGTTGCCCGCAACACGCCGTTTGCCGGTGCCTATATCGCCCAGACCTATGGCCGCCCATCGCGGCGGCAGCACGCGGTTCAGATCGAAATAGACCGGGCATTGTATATGGATGAAGCTAAAATCCGGCCCAACGGGAACTTTGAACCGCTGCAGCAGCTGTTGCGCCAAGTGATTGCCGAGATTGCGGCGATTGGGCGTGAGGAGCTGCCGCTGGCGGCGGAGTAAGAAGAAAACGCCTGCGCGGCTCAGCGCAACGCGCGGCCTTTCAGAATCGCGCTATCACCAAATCGCTTGCGGATGGCATCGGTGGCGCGTTCAGCCTCGGCCCGCTTGCCGGCCTGCGGATCCAGCAGGTCGCCGGTTTCGTCGGCTTGCGACTCGGGCACGAGCTCAGAGATGCCGCAGCCCAGCAGCCGGTAGGGTCCTTGGTCACCCGCCTGGTCCAAAAGGTTGCGTGCGGTGCGGTAAATGCGGTCGGCGATCTGGGTGGGGCTGCGCAGTGTCAACCGCCGGGTCAATGCGGAATGATTGGCGCGTTTCAGTTTGAGAGTGACAACCCGGCCTGCAAGTTCCCGCGCCTTGGCACGGTCGGAAACCTGTTCTGCAAGCCGCCACAGATGGCCATCCAGAATGTCTATGCTGGCGGTGTCTTCAAAAAACGTGGTTTCTTTGGAAATTGATTTAACGGGGGCATTGGCCGAAACCCGGCGCCGGTCCTGGCCGCGGGCCAGGTGCCAGAGCCGGTCCCCCATGGAGCCGAAGCGGCTGTGCAGGGCCTCGCGGTCCCAACGCAAAAGGTCCGAGAATGTGCGGATGCCCGCCTTTTCCAGACTTGCCTGGGCGGCGGGGCCGATGCCCCAAATCAGCCGCACCGGTTTTTCGCGCAGGAAATCACCGGTTTCTGCCTTGCCAATCACCGAGAACCCGCGCGGTTTGTCGAGGTCGGAAGCAACTTTGGCCAGAAACTTATTATGTGACAGGCCGATGGAGCCGGTGACGCCCAATTCGTCCTTCATCCGTTTGACCAGCCGGGCCAGCATCACGGCGGGCGGCGCACCGTGCAGTTTTTCGGTGCCGCTGAGGTCCATGAAGGCTTCATCCAGCGACAGCGGCTCCACCTCCGGGGTGAGCTCGTTCATCATCTTGCGGATTTCGCGGCTGACCTCGACGTAGACGCTCATCCGCGGTTTGATGAACACCGCATCGGGGCAAAGTTTCAAGGCCTGGAACGTTGGCATGGCCGAGCGCACTCCGCGGATGCGGGCGACGTAGCAGGCGGTGGAGACCACACCGCGTTTGCCGCCCCCGATGATCACCGGCTTGGCGGCCAGTTCTGGATTGTCGCGCTTTTCGACGCTAGCATAAAAGGCATCGCAGTCCATATGGGCGATGGTGAGGGAAAACAGCTCTGCATGCGCCTTGATCCGCGGGCTGCCGCAATGCGGACAGCGCCGGGCGGCGGGGGTTTCTTTCAGACAGTCTCGGCAAAGGGCATACATGGCGGGGCAAGTGGCTGAATGACTGGAACGGCAAGTCTAGCTTGCGGCGGAAGGCTTGTCTTTAGCGTGGCGGGGCGCCAAGCGACAGATCATGGCACTAGGGCGAGAAAATTTTTCCGGCGCGAATGTGGCCTTGTTTCTGGGCCGGGAGCTGCGTGTCATCCTGCGTGATGACACGCCGGATATTCCACGCCCTGGGCACTGAGACCTGCCGGGCGGCAGTCGCGAGAGGAAGGAACGTCCCGAAGTATACACGCTGCGGAAGACCCGGGAAGAATTTGGCCTAGTGCTGCAGCCGGGCAGGTGAAGTTCGAAGGTGAAGGGCAGGGATGGGCGCTGATGCCGCCGGATATCTGCTGCGGGCACTCTTTGGCGGTGCCGCATCTTGCCGGACGGCTAAGGCGCTGCCTTGCGGAGTGGGCGGTCTGCATGAGGCTGAAAGAAAGATCCCCCGCTAACTAGCGGGGGGAGGTGACGGGTCTCAGGAAGAAAAGCCCGTCTGGGGAGTGTCTCAAGTCCTAGAATCGCTCAGTCGGCGGTAATTCGCAAAGTCCACGGCAGCGGGCAGAGTTTGCGGAGCTGTGTGGTGTGCTTTTGAAGGCACAGGGCAATTTGGCGCAGATTTTGCCACTCTCGGCGGATTTCTCAGTGAAATGAAGTGTTTGACGTGGCGTCACTATACTTATGAACCATGGCTCCCACTGGCGGATTGTGCATAGAGCAAAAGATTTATTTCTGCCTAATTTTTGGGCAAGAAGGCGCCTGCACTGCGCGCAGCGCAGGCAGCCTGTGCTTCTCGGTATTAATCCTGCACGCCGGCCAGCTCAGTCAGGATGGCTTCAGCCGCGGCGCGGGGGCTGTTTGCCTGCCAGATTGGACGGCCAACAACGATATGGTCGGCACCGTCAGCAATAGCGCTCGCAGGTGTCGCGACCCGTTTTTGATCGCCGAGGTCGGCACCGGCAGGGCGGACGCCGGGGGTGACGATCAGCTTGCCTTCGGCTTCGGGCAGGGCACGGATCAGGGCCGCTTCCTGCGGGCTGGCGATAACCCCGTCGGCGCCGGCGGCAAAGGCATTGCCTGCGCGTTCCAGTACCAGATCCTGCACTGCACCCTCTTTGATCAGAGCGCCGTCCAGGTCCTGGCGGTCCAGTGAGGTGAGGATGGTGACGGCGAGGATCTTGAGGTCTTTGCCGGCAGCGCCTTCCTTGGCCGCCTGCACAACGTAAGGGTCGCCATGCACGGTGAGGAAGTCGAGATCGAACTGGGCCAGGCCGCGCACCGCATTTTCCACGGTGGCGCCGATGTCGAACAGTTTCATGTCGAGGAAAATACGCTTGCCGTGCTCTTGCTTCAGCTCATTTGCCAGCGCCAGCCCGCCGCCGGTCAGCATACCTAGGCCGATCTTGTAGAAGGAGACCGCATCTCCCAGCTGTTCGGCCAGCTTCAGGCCATTCAGCGCGTCGGGGACATCCATGGCAACAATCAGACGGTCGTCGGCGCGCGGGGGGTGGGTCATGGGGCGGTCCTTACTCTTGGCGGATTTGGCGTGAAACTGGCGTTTCATACGCAAGGGGCTTCGGTTGGGCAAGGTGCAGACGGGGCTCCCGCAACTGAAGCTGCCCCCGTGCGGGGACAGATTACAGTTTTGGGCCCGGCGCCGCGTCGCCGCGGCGCGGTCGCTCCTGTGGCGGCCAGGCGAAGTTGACGCAGGTCAGGGATTTGCTCATCTTTTCGGTGTTTAATGATCTTGAAGCGGCTGGTTTGCTTCCCACATTGAACCTTGAGGCCCGGACAGGGGCGTGCCGCAGGGCGGGCGCTGCCAAACATCGGGCGCTTGATAAAGGAGAGCAAGATGGACTTGAACAAGTTCACTGAGCGTGCACGCGGTTTCGTGCAGGCGGCGCAGACGATTGCGATGCGCGAGGGGCACCAGCGGCTGGTGCCGGAGCACATTCTGAAAGCGTTGATGGATGATGATCAGGAGCTGGCGAGCAACCTGATCTCCCGCGCGGGCGGCGCACCGGCGCGCGTGGTTGACGCTGTCGAGGCTGCTGTCGCCAAGCAGGCGAAGGTAAGCGGAGATGCGGCGCAGATCTATTTGGACGGCCAGACTGCCAAGGTGCTGGACGAGGCTGCCAAGATTGCCGGGAAGGCAGGCGACAGCTTTGTGCCGGTTGAGCGGCTGCTGATGGCGCTGTGCTTGGTGAAGTCCAAGGCGAAGGACGCCCTGGAAGCCGGTGCCGTCTCTGCGCAGAAGCTGAATGAGGCGATCAATGACATCCGCAAAGGACGCACCGCTGACTCAGCCACTGCTGAGGAAGGCTATGATGCGCTGAAGAAATACGCCCGTGACCTGACCGAGGCGGCGCGGGAGGGAAAGATCGACCCGATCATCGGGCGGGATGAGGAGATCCGCCGCTCGATGCAGGTGCTGTCGCGCCGGACCAAGAACAATCCGGTGCTGATCGGTGAGCCGGGCGTGGGTAAGACCGCGATTGCCGAGGGCATGGCGCTGCGCATCATCAACGGCGATGTGCCGGAGTCTTTGCGTGACAAGAAGCTGCTGTCGCTGGATATGGGCGCGTTGATTGCCGGTGCGAAGTACCGCGGCGAGTTTGAGGAGCGCCTGAAGGCGGTGCTGACAGAAGTGACCGAAGCCGCGGGTGAGATCATTCTGTTCATCGACGAGATGCACACGCTGGTCGGCGCCGGCAAATCCGACGGCGCGATGGATGCCGCCAATCTGATCAAGCCCGCCCTTGCGCGCGGCGAGCTGCACTGCGTTGGCGCGACCACGCTGGATGAATACCGCAAATATGTGGAGAAGGACGCGGCGCTGGCCCGCCGGTTCCAGCCGGTAATGGTGACCGAGCCGACGGTGGAGGACACGGTTTCGATTCTGCGCGGCATCAAGGAGAAGTATGAGCTGCACCACGGGGTGCGGATTGCCGATGCGGCCTTGGTTGCGGCGGCGACATTGTCGAACCGCTACATCACCGACCGCTTTTTGCCGGACAAGGCCATCGACCTGATGGACGAGGCCGCCAGCCGCTTGCGCATGCAGGTGGATTCCAAGCCCGAAGAATTGGATGCGCTGGACCGGCAGATCCTGCAGATGCAGATCGAGGAAGAGGCGCTGAAGCTTGAGGACGACGCGGCCTCCAAGGACCGGTTAACGACGCTGCAGAAGGAACTGTCGGACCTGCAGGAGCAGTCGGCCGAGATGACCGCTCAATGGCAGTCGGAACGGGACAAGCTGGCAGGGGCTCGCGACCTGAAAGAGCAACTGGACCGTGCCCGCGCCGACCTGGACATAGCCAAGCGGGAAGGCAACCTCGCCAAGGCGGGAGAGCTGTCTTATGGCGTTATTCCGGGGCTGGAAAAGCAGCTGTCCGATGCCGAGAGCCGCGAAGAAAAGGGCCTGATGGTCGAAGAGGCCGTGCGGCCGGAGCAGATCGCGGCTGTTGTGGAGCGTTGGACCGGTATTCCGACCTCCAAGATGCTGGAGGGCGAGCGCGAGAAGCTGCTGCGCATGGAAGATGATCTGCACCGCCGGGTGATCGGTCAAAACACTGCGGTGACCGCAGTGGCCAATGCGGTGCGCCGGGCGCGCGCGGGGCTGAATGACGAGAACCGGCCGCTGGGGTCGTTCCTGTTTCTTGGGCCGACCGGCGTGGGTAAGACCGAACTGACCAAGGCGGTTGCCGGCTTCCTGTTTGACGACGAGCACGCGATGGTGCGCGTTGATATGTCCGAGTTCATGGAGAAACACTCGGTCGCCCGGCTGATCGGTGCGCCGCCGGGCTATGTCGGCTATGACGAGGGCGGTATGCTGACCGAAGCGGTGCGCCGCCGCCCCTATCAGGTGGTGCTGTTCGACGAGGTCGAAAAGGCGCATCCGGATGTGTTCAACGTGCTTCTGCAGGTCTTGGATGACGGCATGCTGACCGACGGGCAGGGCCGTACCGTGGATTTCAAGCAGACGCTGATCATTCTGACCTCGAACTTGGGCGCGCAGGCGCTCAGCCAGCTGCCCGAAGGCGCGGATGCCTCGGACGCGAGGCGTGATGTGATGGATGCAGTCCGGGCACATTTCCGGCCCGAGTTCCTGAACCGTCTGGATGAGACCATCATCTTTGACCGTTTGGCGCGGGCGGATATGGACGGCATTGTCGAAATCCAGCTGGCGCGGCTGCTGAAGCGGCTGGCGGCGCGCAAGATCGCGCTGGAGCTGGATGAGGCGGCCAAGACCTGGCTGGCGGATGAGGGCTATGACCCGGTGTTTGGTGCCCGTCCGCTGAAGCGGGTGATCCAGCGCGCCCTGCAAAACCCGCTCGCCGAGGCCCTGCTGGGCGGCGAGGTCAAGGACGGCGACACCGTCCCGGTCTCGGCCGGCAGCGAGGGGTTGATCATCGGCGACCGGCTGGGGACGTCAGACCGGCCCAAGCCTGACGATGCCGTGGTGCATTGAGGAGAAGCAACGAGGAAGGCCCGCCAGCGATGGCGGGCCTTTGTTTTGAATGGGGGGACGCTATAGTTCCAAACGGCGCGCGCCCGTTCGGGTGCGTTCACCGGCCAGGATCAGGCAAAAGTCCTCATTCTGCAGTGCCAGTTGGCTGAGTGACGACGGGTTGTGGCGCATGCCCAGAGGGTATTCAGCTGTGCCGGATTTGCGGAGCTTTACGGTATGGAACCGTATCTCTGCCGGTGCCGTTGCGGCAAATACCGGCGAGAGGCAGGCCGCCACGGCGGCTGCGGCTGTGCAGCTAAGGGCCGTGCGGCGCGAAATGCCTATGGAACAGTTTGCCATCAGATCACCGGCCTTTTGTAGTAACGAACCTCTGGCGGCGCCGTCAAAGCCGCGAACAGCCGGAAGGCGGTCCGTAAGGAAGGGTTCCAGTTCTGCAAGCCGCCCTTCCAGTACTTCCATTTCAAGCGTTACCCAGTTGCTCATCGGGATCTCCTTTTTTCTCTCGATGAGCAGTTCATGGCTGGGATGATCGCAGGCCGCTAACGTAACCCGATCAATAGTATTGCAATCCGATCAGAAACCCTGGTTAGGTTTCTGCAAAGCTGGATCAGGCCAAAGGGCTGTTGGAAAACACCAGGGAGGCGGTCACCGGCATCGTGCTGGCCGTCGGCTATGACAGCACGTCCCATTTTATCAGCGCATTTAAGAAGCAGTTCGGAATGACCCCGGGTCAGTTCCGGGCGGCTATTGCCGCAGCTGACCCGTAGTCCCAGGGGTACAGCTTCACTGAGCGACCGCGTCCTTGGCCACCCGCCGTTCATATTTGCGGCGCAGGACCTGCAGGCGGGGTTCCCAATTGTAGCGTCCGTCCTCGGTAGTGGAGGACCAGAACAGCTTGCCGCCATAGCGCCAGGGGTCAAGCACGATGCCCTCATTTATTCCGTCGCCTTTGGCCGCGATCACCGCAGTGCTGTGGTCGATGCGGAAATCGTTTTTAGGTTCGGCAATGGCGCGCAGCATCGAGAGCGTCTGGAAGTTCTCCTGGCTAAGCCGCGCCTGCATGTCCTCGGCGTAATGCACGCAAAGGCCGCGGTCCTTGACCCCGGTGTTCACCATCGTGTTGTGCAGGATCGGCGAGGTGGTGACATTATACTGCTCGGCCAGCCTGGCGGAGTAGCTGTAGGCGATCTCGGCTGCGCGGCGGGCCTCAACCGGGTCCACTTTCGGATCCAGGGTTTGCAGCGCCAGCGAGAGTTCTTGGACATCGTTCTTGGTCGCCGTGGGGCCGGTGGCGCAGCCAGCCAGCGTAGCGGCTGCCAGCATCATCAGGTAAGCAAAAAGGGATTTCATCATGGTCTGCCCGTGCCGGAATTTCAGTTTCCGGCCAGCATAGTGAAATCACGCAGGCAGTGCAGCGGGAAATTTTGCAACCAGGGGTACTCCGGAGCTTACTCCTCAATCGCCTCCTGCACGATGCCGTCCATTAGATCGTGGATCACCTGCATCTCGCCCTCGGGGAAGGCGCGGAACCCAATGGTGACGTCATCTGCGCCGGGGGTCTGAGCGACGAATATGTCATAGGGGCAGAAGGTGATGTTCATTGGATTGGCCTCCATCACCTGGCGCGACAGTTTGGCGGAGCAGAAAGAAAAGACCTGCGCATGTTCAAACAGCACAATATCCGAGCCGACATCGGCGCGGGTGCGTTCCAGCATGTCGCCCACATGGCTGATGTGGTCGATCCGCAGGCCCCGGTTGGTGATGGCGCTTTCAAGCCCGAAGGTTACGTCATCAAAGGGCAGGGGGGTGGTGTAGCTCACCATGTCCTGCGCCGCAGCCGTGCCGGTGCTGATGGCAAGGGCGGCTGCAACTACATATATCTTCATCGGGCATCTCCCTGGTGATTGCTGACACGCGCCCGCTGCCCTGCAGGGCCGTGCGCTAACATATTACATTTTTTGCATGAGATGGGGGCAACCGCCACCGGAAAGTTTCCGCATAGCCGGTTCAGGCGCCGCGCCGCTGAAAGCTCCTTTTGTTAACGCGGAATGAAGAAGGCTGTGCAACGTTACAGTTCTCTCGCGCAGTCGTTACAGGATATGTTTTGGGTTTTGCGCACGGGACCGTTACCTGAAAGGGAGCAGTAAACTCAGGAGACGCAGATGGCGCGCCGCTGGACCAATGATTTGACCCTTGCAGATGCAACACCGGAGGCTGCGTTCTGGAACCGCCGCCAGATCATGGCGGGGCTGGCAGGCAGCGGGCTGGCCGCGGCGCTGGGCACTGGCGTGCGCGCGGAGGCGGCGTTGGAGACCAATACTTGGGAAGAAGTGACCAACTACTGCAACTTCTATGAGTTCGGCACCGGCAAAGGCGAACCGTCCAAATACGCGGACCGGATGACCACTACGCCCTGGAGCGTCAAGATTGACGGTCTGGTGGACAAGCCGGGTGAATATTCCTTTGAGCAGATCCTGGGCGAAATGACACTGGAAGAGCGTATCTACCGTTTCCGCTGTGTCGAGGCCTGGTCCATGGTGGTGCCCTGGCAAGGATTCGAACTTGCCGATTTGCTGAACCTTGCAGGCGTGCAGGACGGCGCCAAATACGTTGCATTTGAGACGCTGTACCGGCCATCTGAAATGCCGGGCACCGCCTATAAGGTGCTGGACTGGCCCTACCGCGAAGGCCTGCGCCTGGATGAGGCGATGAACCCGCTGACGATGATGGCAACAGGTATCTTCGGTAAACCGCTGCCCAACCAGAACGGCGCACCGCTGCGGCTGGTGGTTCCGTGGAAGTACGGTTTCAAGTCGATCAAGTCCGTCGTGCGCATCACCCTGACGGATCAGGAGCCGCCGACCAGCTGGAATATGGCCAATGGCCGGGAATACGGCTTCTATAGTAACGTGAACCCCGATGTCTCGCATCCGCGTTGGAGCCAGGCCAGCGAGCGCCGCATTGGCGGCGGGCTGTTCGCCAAGCGCCAGCCGACGCGGATGTTCAATGGCTACGGGAACGAAGTCGCCGCCCTGTATGACGGGATGGACCTTGCCCAGCACTTCTGACCGGAGCCGCGTGATGGACACGGTAAACCAGCTTTTCCGCCGCTTTCCAGTCTGGGCAGTTTATCTGCTCGGGGCACTGCCTGCGTTCTGGCTGTTTTACCTTGGCCTCACTGGCGGCCTGGGGGTAGAGCCGATCAAGGCGCTGGAACATGAATATGGCGAACTGGCGCTGCAACTGATGATCCTGACGCTTTCCATTTCCCCGATGCGTCGGCTGCTGGGATTGAACCTGATGAAGTTCCGCCGGTCGATCGGCCTGCTGTGCTTCTTCTATGTGTCTTGCCATCTGCTGGTTTGGCTGGTGCTGGACGTTCAGATTATTGGCCAGATCCTCAGCGATATTGCCAAGCGCCCTTATATCACCATTGGCATGGGGGGCTTTGTCCTGATGCTTCCGCTGGCTTTGACCTCCAACAATTTCGCTGTCCGGCGGCTGGGGCGTGCCTGGCCGCGGTTGCACAAGCTGACCTATGCGGCAGCTCTTCTAGGGGCGCTGCACTACGTGATGCTTGTTAAGGGCTTCCAAATTGAACCGCTGTTTTATCTTGGCGTGGTGGTTGTCCTGCTGGCCCTTCGATTGCCTGCCGCTCAATTCCGGAAGCGGCAGTCTGCACCCAGGGCATCAGGCCGGGCTTAAATCGGATCCGCGGTATGGGCGTATGACTTGAAAGGCGGTCCTATTTGGGCCGTCTTTTTTGTTTTGTGCTGGCTTTGTCCTTGGCGACTCGTTTTCCGGGGTGATTTGCTGTGACTCCTGGCTGCGGGTCTGTGGATAAGCTGGACTGGTCTGTGGGTAAGTCCTGTGGCGGGGTGTTTTGGGTGTTCCGGGGTGTTTGCGGCTGCAGCATCCGGGTCAGTATTGCTGACTTTTTGACGTGTAAGCTGTTGATTTTGTTTTATTTTCATCTTTTCTCTTCGGAAAGTTCGGTTTTTGCTGTTTTTTGGCTTGCGGGTTTGTTGGTCTAACCTTAGAACCCCCCTCACCGGCAGCGACGAGATGCTGCTGAGACACACCGGACGGGACGGCGGGAACGCAGGACGGGACGGGAAACACACCGGAGAGACGGTGGGACGGGCTGGAGAGGCGGCCGGACGCTCAGGAGAGACTGAGGCACTTTGATAGATCTGACAGGCGGGCGCGCTGGGGAATACTGGCGCATCGGTCTTGTTTTTGGCCTCTTGGTGCTGCTCTTTGACATTGATGGATAACTGAAGAGATATGTGGGCGGTTTGGTTCGTTTCGATGGATCAACGTCTGTATATCAACGCTCATAGGAAGTTCGCTTCCGATGATTGAGTGTCAGCTTCACTGTCTTGTTCGGCTTCGGTTTCTTTTGAAACCAAGCACAACAGACAGAGAATAATTGGTTGCAGTTCCGGTTCCTAGCCGGGTCGGATCGCAAGGCGTCTCAAGCCCCCGTGTTTGAGCGTTTTGTTAAAGCAACCAGTGATGTGCAGAGGTTCGAACGTCAAGGATAAGCTGGCAACAGCTTTTCAACTTGAGAGTTTGATCCTGGCTCAGAACGAACGCTGGCGGCAGGCCTAACACATGCAAGTCGAGCGCTCTCTTCGGAGGGAGCGGCGGACGGGTTAGTAACGCGTGGGAACGTGCCCTTCTCTAAGGAATAGCCACTGGAAACGGTGAGTAATACCTTATACGCC
>NZ_CP035417.1:72500-265000 GCF_004123675.1 Leisingera sp. NJS204
GAACGCGGACCAGCCGAGCCTGATGAGTGAGAAGAACATGTTGGGAAGCATGGCCATAGCGGGTGACAGCCCCGTATTCTAAGCTCTGAGGGACGTATTAAGTAGGGCGGAACACGTGAAATTCTGTCTGAAGATCGGAGGACCACCTCCGAAGGCTAAGTACTCCTTACTGACCGATAGCGAACCAGTACCGTGAGGGAAAGGTGAAAAGCACCCCGGCGAGGGGAGTGAAACAGTACCTGAAACCGAACGCCTACAATCAGTTGGAGGCCCCTTGAGGGCTGACAGCGTACCTTTTGTATAATGGGTCATCGACTTGGTCTCACAAGCAAGCTTAAACCGTTAGGTGTAGGCGCAGCGAAAGCGAGTCTTAATAGGGCGAATGAGTTTGTGGGATCAGACCCGAAACCGAGTGATCTAGGCATGGCCAGGTTGAAGGTGCGGTAACACGCACTGGAGGACCGAACCCACATCCGTTGAAAAGGATCGGGATGAGCTGTGCCTAGGGGTGAAAGGCCAATCAAACTCGGAGATAGCTGGTTCTCTGCGAAATCTATTTAGGTAGAGCGTCATCCGAATACCCCGGGGGGTAGAGCACTGGATGGGTAATGGGGCCCCACAGGCTTACTGATCCTAACCAAACTCCGAATACCCGGGAGTACTAGATGGCAGACACACGGCGGATGCTAACGTCCGTCGTGGAGAGGGAAACAACCCTGACCTCCGGCTAAGGCCCCCAATTCATGGCTAAGTGGGAAAGCAGGTGAGACGTCCAAAACAACCAGGAGGTTGGCTTAGAAGCAGCCATCCTTTAAAGATAGCGTAACAGCTCACTGGTCTAATCAAGATGTCTTGCGGCGAAGATGTAACGGGGCTCAAGCCATGAGCCGAAGCCGAGGATGCACATAGTGCATGGTAGCAGAGCGTAGTGTGACATAGTTCCATGCGTCCTTATCTTCCTGCGGGAAGAATTGGACGCAAGGAGCTTTCGATGAAGCGGGCGCGTGAGCGATCCCGTGGAGAGATCACTAGTGAGAATGATGACATGAGTAGCGACAAAGAGTGTGAGAGACACTCTCGCCGAAAGTCCAAGGGTTCCTGCTTAAAGCTAATCTGAGCAGGGTAAGCCGGCCCCTAAGCCGAGGCCGAAAGGCGTAGGCGATGGGAACCACGTTAATATTCGTGGGCCAGGAGGATGTGACGGATTGTGAAGGTAGTTCATCCTTATCGGATTGAATGGGCTGCTGATCAGTCCCTGGAAATAGCCCTCCATCAGACCGTACCCTAAACCGACACAGGTGGACAGGTAGAGAATACCAAGGCGCTTGAGAGAACGATGTTGAAGGAACTCGGCAAAATACCTCCGTAAGTTCGCGAGAAGGAGGCCCGGGTCCTACGCAAGTGGAATCCGGGGGCACAAACCAGGGGGTGGCGACTGTTTATTAAAAACACAGGGCTCTGCGAAGTCGCAAGACGACGTATAGGGTCTGACGCCTGCCCGGTGCCTGAAGGTTAAAAGGAGGGGTGAGAGCTCCGAATTGAAGCCCAGGTAAACGGCGGCCGTAACTATAACGGTCCTAAGGTAGCGAAATTCCTTGTCGGGTAAGTTCCGACCTGCACGAATGGCGTAACGACTTCCCCGCTGTCTCCAACATCGACTCAGCGAAATTGAATTGCCTGTCAAGATGCAGGCTTCCCGCGGTTAGACGGAAAGACCCCGTGCACCTTTACTACAGCTTCGCACTGGTATCAGGATTGTGATGTGCAGGATAGGTGGTAGGCATCGAAACCGTGACGCAAGTCGCGGTGGAGCCTCCCTTGAGATACCACCCTTCGCACTCTTGATATCTAACCGCGGTCCGTTATCCGGATCCGGGACCCTGCGTGGCGGGTAGTTTGACTGGGGCGGTCGCCTCCTAAAGAGTAACGGAGGCGCGCGAAGGTTGGCTCAGAGCGGTCGGAAATCGCTCGTTGAGTGCAATGGCAGAAGCCAGCCTGACTGCGAGACTGACAAGTCGAGCAGAGACGAAAGTCGGCCATAGTGATCCGGTGGTCCCGAGTGGAAGGGCCATCGCTCAACGGATAAAAGGTACGCCGGGGATAACAGGCTGATACTGCCCAAGAGTCCATATCGACGGCAGTGTTTGGCACCTCGATGTCGGCTCATCTCATCCTGGGGCTGGAGCAGGTCCCAAGGGTACGGCTGTTCGCCGTTTAAAGAGGTACGTGAGCTGGGTTTAGAACGTCGTGAGACAGTTCGGTCCCTATCTGCCGTGGGTGTAGGATACTTGAGAGGAGTTGCCCCTAGTACGAGAGGACCGGGGTGAACGAACCACTGGTGGACCTGTTGTTGCGCCAGCAGCAGTGCAGGGTAGCTATGTTCGGACAGGATAACCGCTGAAGGCATCTAAGCGGGAAGCCCCCTCAAAACAAGGTATCCCTGAGGGCCGTGGAAGACCACCACGCCGATAGGCCGGAGATGTAAGTGCAGCAATGCATTCAGTTGACCGGTACTAATCGCCCGATAGGCTTGATTTGATCCAGTAACAGACAGTGTTACTCAAAACCAAACAAGCAAACACATCCCATAATACAAGACCTGGACAACGTTGATTGTAACCGACGCAAGTTGCACGTGCCTGCCGCCACCCGGCGGTGACACAGCAACCGGGCGGCATCTCGCGCATTTGCTGAAGCAAATACGCTGCCTGCCGCTCGCCAGCCTTGCTTCGCAAGGCCGTCGGAATTGGATTTTTCTTGGTTTGGTGGCTACAGCACAAGTGAAACACCCGGTCCCTTCCCGAACCCGGAAGTTAAGCACTGTCGCGCCGATGGTACTTGGGCTCAAGCCCTGGGAGAGTAGGTCACCGCCAAACCTAGTAAAATCCAATAATCTCTCAATACGGTCTCAAAAAAACCTGACGCGGGATGGAGCAGCCAGGTAGCTCGTCAGGCTCATAACCTGAAGGTCGCAGGTTCAAATCCTGCTCCCGCAACCAGAACTAATTAACCTGACATATCAAAGGCTTCGGATCTACCATCCGGGGCCTTCTTCGTGTTTAGGCCTTCCGCAACCGACGCCAGCCGCAACAGCCCGGCCAGATCCCCCTCCAGCGTCAGATCCAGGCCAGCGCCCGCCGCCGCAGGCGTCAGCACGATCCGCTCCACCAATGCGCGCAGTGACTCTGGACGTGTCCCGTTTTCGTGCCGCTCCAAGTGCTCGTTTAGGCCACTTTCCGTTCGAATGCGACGGGGCTTTTCCAGCCCAATGCTGAGTGCCGCCGTCGCGGATTGTAGAAGCCATTGATGTAGTTGAAGATGGCCAGTTCAACGGCCCTACGCGTTGGCCACGACCTTCGCCAGATCAGCTCTGCCTTGATCGTTTTGAAGAACGTTTCGACCGCCGAGTTGTCGTAGCAATTTCCCTTGCCGCTCATCCACTGCCCCGGCAGTGCATGTTTACATGCATGAGAGGGGGACACGCTGAACCCGTGTTGTCGCAGGATTATCTGATAGTCATGAGAACAGTATTGCGATCCACGATCCGTATGATGAATGCAGCCCATAGGCGGTGATCTGAAGGCTATAGCCATGTTCAGCGCCCGGATCGCCAAGTCCCGCTTCATCCGATTGCTGATGGCCCAACCGATCACCCGCCGGGAATGCAGATCAAGGATCACCGCCAGGTAGAGCCAGCCCTCGCGCGTCCACACGTAACTTATGTCACCTGCCCATTTCTGATTGGGCGCATCTGCGCAGAAATCCCGGTTCAGCAGATTGGGTGCGATGTTGAAGGCGTGGTTGCTGTCCCCCTCTCGGCTGATTGCTTCGCAATCGTCTGCCGGGCAATGGTCGTCACCTTGTATTTCTTAGATCGTTCGACACGGATGCCATTCTCACGCATCAAACGCCCGACGCGACGATGGCCAATGTTCAGGCCCAACTCCTTCAGTTCCTCGGTCATCCGTGGGCGGCCATAACTGCCCAGGCTGAGGCGAGATTGTTCCTTGATATGCGCCAGAACGACCATGTCAGTGCGCTGCCTTTGACTGGCCGGGCGGCTGCGATAGGCCCGTAGACCGCGCTCACTGACATCCAGCACATTGCACATCCGCTTGGCGCTGAAGGTATCAGTGTGTTCTTCGATGAACCTGAACCTCATGGCTTTTGGCCCGCGAAGAACTGCGTTGCCTTTTTTAAGATCTCCCTCTCCTCCTTGAGAATGCGGTTCTCCCGTCGAAGCCGTTCATTCTCTCGGGCAAGGTCGAGGTCTTTGTCGGATACCACCTCGGTGTCGCGATGCGCTGTGATCCACTTGTTCAGGGTCGAAAGGCCAACACCCAAATCAGAGGCCACTTGCTTCCTGCTCAGCCCGCTCGTCAGCGCAATCCGCACCGCATCGGCCCGGAATTCTTCTGTCCGTTTCAGTCCCATAGTTCGTCTCCTTTGCTGCAATAAATGCTATCAAAGGAGCGGCATCAAACCGCGACACGTCCACTCATTCGGCAATTGAACAGAAGACGGGAAGCTTGACTCAGTAAAATGGTTTTGCCATTCAGCAAGTGTGACCGGTTCCGCGAGTGTTTCAATGCGCAGCGGAAGAAATAGGGAACACGGTGCGGCGTACCCATTAGGGACCAAATCCGTGACTGCCCCCGCAACTGTGAGCGGTGAGTGACGCTGAACATGCCACTGGGATCTTTCCCGGGAAGGCCAGCCGAACCAAGACCCGCGAGTCAGGAGACCTGCCGGACACAGGACAAAGACTTCGCTAGCGGAGTGTCTGCCCTTTTCCACCGGACGCCGGGGTGCGCGTCTGGCGCGGCTGCCGTTCAGGCTTCTCCGTGCCACTCTCCCCGTTGTTCATTCCTGATTGCAGGTGCGCCTGTGTCGTCGAATGAGGACGAAATGAAACTGAATTATCTGGCTGCAGCTCTGGCCGTATCCCTGCCGGTCACCGCATCGGCGCATTTCCAGCTGAACTACACTGAAAACGTGCTAATCGGGAAGCCCGGCGATGTGCCGATGGGGCTGGTGTTCTGGCACCCGCTGGAAAACGGCCATGTGATGGACATGGGCAAACCCGAAGAATTTTTTATGGTTCACAAGGGCGAAAAGGTTGATCTTTCGGACCGCTTGGAACCGGCCACATTCAAGGGCGCGGAGAACGAAGCCGCCGCCTACAGGGCGTCGGTTCCGGTCAAGCGCTCGGGCGACTATGTGGTGGTGACTGTGCCCGCGCCCTATTATGAGGAAAGCGAAGACATCTATATTCAGCAGATTTCCAAAGTCGTGCTGAACCGCAACACCCTGCCCACCGATTGGGATCAGCCGGTGGGCCTGGAAACCGAGATCCTGCCGCTGAACAAGCCCTATAACGTCATTGTCGGCTCTACCTTCTCAGGTCAGGTGCTGGCGGATGGAAAGCCGGTTCCGGGCGCCGAGATCGAGGTTGAGTTCATGGCATCAGAGCCTGACCTTGCGGCCTTTTCCACAACCAACCCGACGGTTCAGCCGATGTCCGGCGGCGCCATCGTTGCGATTGCAGACCAGAATGGCGTCTTTTCCTTTGGCATTCCGAAAGCGGGCCACTGGGGCTTTGCTGCTCTCGGCTCCGGCCCGGCGACTGAGCATGACGGCAAGGAACTCAGCCAGGACGCTGTGTTGTGGATCCACGCTGAAGAGCTGAAGTGAGAATAGCGCCATGCATATCGTAGACGGCGCACTGTCGAATCCGGTTGTGATCGGCGGCGCGGTTGCCGCCGTCGGCGGTATCGCCATGGGGCTGCGGAGCCTGCCGCTGGAACGTATTCCGGCGGCGGGGGTTCTTTCGGCCAGTTTCTTTGTGGCCTCCCTGATCCATGTCCCGATCGGGCCGAGTTCGGTTCATCTGATCCTGAACGGGCTTGCGGGCTGGTTCTGGGCTGGGCGGCCTTTCCGGCCCTGTTTGTCGGCCTCTTGCTGCAGGCGGTGTTCTTTGGCTTTGGCGGGCTGACCGTGCTGGGCGTGAACGCCGTGAACATCGCCCTGCCTGCAGTTCTGGTCGGGCTGATATTCCGACCGCTGGTGGCCCGCGGCTCGCCTCTGCAGGGCGCCATCTGGGGCGGTATCGGCGGCGGCGCGGCCATTGCTGCCACAACACTTGCTGTTGCAGTCTCGCTGATGTTGTCCGGCGATGAGTTTATCCTGGCCGCGAAACTGGTGTTCTTTTCCCATATTCCGGTGGTGATCATCGAAGCGCTTTTGTCCGGCGCTGCCATTTTCCTGGCGCGGCGTGTGAAGCCCGAGCTGTTTTTCGACACAAAAGGAAGCCTTGCATGATCCGCTCCTGCATTCTGATCCTTGCACTGCTGGCGCCGCTCCCGGTGATGGCACACAATGTTATCTCAGCTGTCTTTCCGTCCGGTTCCGACATTGAAGGCGAAGTGGGCTTTTCCAACGGTGACATGGCCGCGGACCTGCTGATTGAGATCTTTGACGCGGCCGGCAGCAAGCTGGGAGAGTCCAGAACCGACAGTGACGGCTTTTTCCTGTTCACCCCGTCGGAGCCTGTGACACATATCTTCCGCGGCGATCTGGGTGCTGGCCACGTGGCCGAGATGATGATGGACGGTGCGGAGGTCGCGCAGATCATTGGGCAAAGCCCGGGCGCGGCAGCAGTTTCAGCGGCTGCTGTCCGGACACCTCTGCAGCGCCGGCGGCGGCAGGGTCCGCGGGCCTCTCCGATCAAACCCGCTCCGAGCTTGCCACCATGATGCGCAATGAACTGCGCCCGCTCCGGCAGGAGCTGACAGCGTTCAAGAACAAGTCGGACTTTCAATCCGTGCTTGGCGGCATCGGCTATATCTGCGGCCTGTTCGGGCTGGGCTTCTACATTGCCGCACGCCGCAAGATCGGCAGCAGCGCATGACCTATGTTCTGACGGGCGAGGAAAAACCGCTCGGCGGTTTCGGCACCTTCCACGCCAAGGTCACAGCAATTGACCCGCGGATGCGCATCGTGATGACGGCAGCCTATGCGGTGGTGGTTGTCTCGCTCAGCAATCTTTGGGTTCTGGCGGCCGCTCTCGGCCTGTCTATGTGGCTGCTGGCCTTCTCTGGCCTGCCGCCCCGGAAAACGCTGAAACGGATGGCGATGATGGACAGTTTCATCATCTTCATGCTGGTGCTGCTGCCCTTTACAGTGCCGGGAACCCGGCCCTGTCCATTTGGGGCTGGAGGCCAGCTGGGAAGGCCTGTGGCGTGCAACCGAGATTGCCCTTACCGCCAATGCGGTGATCCTTGCGGTTATGACACTGGTGGGTTCGATGGAGCCGGTAACCATGGGCCACGCGCTCTTTGCCCTCAAGATGCCGGAGCGGCTGGTGCACCTGATGATGTTCACCATCCGCTACATCGACGTTCTGCGCGAGGAATACCAGCGCCTGCGCACCTCGATGAAGCTGCGCGGCTTCCGACCCGGAACCAATTGGCACACCTACCGCAGCTATGGCTATCTGGTTGGCATGATGCTGGTGCGCTCCATCGAACGGTCGGAGCGCATTCTGGCGGCGATGAAATGCCGGGGGTTCTCCGGCCGCATCATCCTGCTGGAGGATTTTCGTTTCAACCGGTCCGACCTGCTGTTTGCCGCGGCGTTGTCCGCCGCACTTGCTGCCCTGATCTGGGCGGAGGCCGCCTATGCCGCTTCTTGATTTGAACAATATCCACTTTGCCTACCCAGGGCTTGATCCGGTGCTGGAAGGCGCCTCGATGCGGCTGAACGCTGGTGAACGGCTGTCGATTTCCGGGCCCAACGGCGCCGGAAAATCGACACTGCTGAAATCATTATGGGGCTGCTTGTTCCCGCCAGCGGCACCGTCACCGCCTTTGGCAAGCCTTGCATGGCGGAAGCGGATTTTCACGAGATGCGCCGCCGCGTGGGCTTTGTGTTTCAGGACGCCGACGACCAGCTCTTCTGCCCGACCGTGGCCGAGGATGTGGCCTTTGGTCCGCTCAACCTGGGCAAATCCAAACAGGATGCCTTGGCGATTGTTGACAGCGTGCTGACCCGCCTGGAACTGATGCACCTGCGCGACCGGGTGACCCACAAACTGTCGGCGGCGAGAAGAGGCTGGTGACACTGGCCACGGTACTGGCCATGGAGCCGGCGGTGCTTATTCTGGATGAGCCGACAAACGCACTGGACCCGGACAACTACGCGCGGCTGGCCGGGATCCTGAAAGGGCTTGATCAGGCAATCCTTCTGGTCAGCCATGACCAGGAATTCCGTAAACAGATTGCTCCTGGAGGATATCGCTTGAAGGGCCGCGAGCTTATACGGGCTTAGGACGTGCGGCTAATCGAAACGAATGGCCCAAACATGAACCGGCACCCGAAAAAGCCCCTGCCCAACAACCCGTCCTCGCTCCAGGCTGGGCGGCAGGCAGCTGGCGGGTTCTCCTATCCGCCACGACCGGCCGCATTGCCAAATGGCATTGGTAGCTCAGGGTAACTCGGAATCCGTGCTACTTTTCGACATGTTGTTAAAAAGTAGGAGGGATATGTGAGATGGAACGTGTTCGGCGTGGCTTGATGATGGGCAAGCGGTAGCTTTAGAAACAGCCTACAGAGCGGCGAAGGCTTTTCGCGAGGATCTGCCTCAGGGGCTGGCCCGCCCCAGCTTAGAACTTGGCGAAGCTGCAAACCGCTTCCTGGGGCCCCTTGCTGAAACAGGGGTGCCGGAGAGTAAGGTTATCGAGGATATCGTGCAGCAGGCTGACGGCGGGCTGCACAAAATGGCAGCCCCGACCTTCTTCGGCTATGTCCTTGGTGCGTCGCATCCCGTTGGTGTAGCTGCTGATTTTTTAGTGTCAGCCTGGGGGCAGAACGCGGGTTCATCCTTTGAGACACCAGCAATCACGGGTATGGAGCGCGCCGTCTGCAACTGGGTTATTGAATTGCTGTCGCTGCCTGCCGAAAGCGGAGCCGGATTGGTGACCGGCGGTACGGTTGCAAACATGGCTGGCATTATGGCGGCACGCCATGCGCTGCTGGCCGCTCAGGGTTGGGATGTCGAAGCTGATGGGCTTTTCGGGGCACCGGAGATTCCGGTTTTGATCGGACAAGACGCGCATTCTGCGCCATTTGCAGCCCTGCGCTACGCCGGATTTGGAGCAAGCCGCACACAAACTGTAGCTGCCGACAGCGAAGGGAGGATTAAGCCGGACGCCTTTCGGGCAGCAATAAACCGGTGCAGCAAACCGCCGCTTGTGATCCTGCAGGCAGGTCAAATAAACACTGGCGCCTTCGATCCGTTTGACGAATTGATCCCAATGGTACGCGAGAAGAAGGGCTGGGTTCATGTCGATGGAGCGTTCGGGCTATGGCTCGCTGCAGTGCCCGAGCTTGCAGATCGGCTGGAGGGGGTCGGCGAAGCGGACAGCTGGGCAATCGACCTGCACAAGTGGCTTAACGCTCCTTTCGATGCCGGCATGGTTATAGTACGCGACCGTGCGCCGCTCGTTGCGTCGATGTCTGCCCGTGGCGCCTATCTGCCTGAGACCACTGAGCATTGGGAGCCAAGTGATTCAACGCCTGAATTATCCCGGCGGGCAAGAGGTGTCCCTAGCTATGCGATACTGCGGCATCTCGGCCGGGCGGGTGTTCGCGATCTTGTGGCGCACCATTGCCGCCTCGCGGAGCGGATTGCCCGAACGGTGTCTAACGAGCCCGGCTTAACAGTCCTGAACCGCATCCACAGCAACCAGGTTGCGATTTGCTGCGGCGACGGGACCGATGACGGCAAGCTCACCATGCAGGTCCTGCGGCGTGTTCAGGAAAATGGCAAAGTTTACCCGACACACGGCGAATGGGCTGGCCGCAAGATCATTCGGGCTTCTGTCATTGGATACGGCATGCAGGAAGAAGATGCTGACCTTCTTTCAACTGAAATAATTGATGCTTATCGCTGCTGTGTCGCGGATGTTCGCTGAATGGCTTGAATAGCAACTTGAAGCCCCTCCAGTTTACGCAAGCGGCAGGTGCCGCGAAAACCGGCTAGCCCTGCGGGAACATTGCCTAATTTGAAATGCTGCACCCGATGTGCGCCTGTACTGCCTGCGCCCCTGGCGCACGCAGACTCCCGCCAATGCCTCGGTCTATTGCATATTTATGCCGGCGCAACATGCGGAGTGACTGGTCAGCGGAGCTGATCCGGGTGCGCCGCGGCAAAAGCAGGGTGCGCCGCGCAGGCTGTTTCCACGGCGCAGATCCGTGGCAGGTTCGCAAAGTCCACTTCCCAGCGGCGTGCATTGTAAAGCTGCGGCATCAGGCAGATATCGGCGAGCCCCGGTGTTTTTCCAATGCAAAAGGGTGACTGGCTGAAGCCGGCAAGTAATGCTTCAAACGCTTGCAGGCCAGGCCGGATGAAATGCTGCATCCAGGCCTTGGGCATGTCCGCCGCACCGCTGCTGATCTGGGTCGCGTGTCTGGCCACTTGCAAGTTACAGACCGGATGCACATCCACCGCAACCGAATGGGCCAACGCCCGTGCCTTGGCACGCAGGCCTGGGTCTTTGGGCAATAGGCCGAGGTTCCGGGTTTCGTCCAGGTAATCCAGAATCCCCAGTGATTGGGTCAGACGCAGCCCGTCGATCTCAAGCACCGGTACAAAGCCCTGCGGGTTGCGGGCCAAGTGCTCCGGGCTCTTGTGCTCGCCCTTAACCAGATCAACCGGGACCGAGGTGTATTCGATTTCACCCAGGTTCAGCGCGATGCGCAGCCGGTAGCTGGCCGATGATCGCCAGTAGTCAAAAAGAAGCGTGCTGCCCATCGGCGTCCTCCGGTGCTGAGGAGGCAGCCCGATGGGCTGCCTTAATTGGTTTGGCCATATTCAGGTCTTATGCAATTCCTTGGCGTGCAGCCATTCGGCATGCTTGGGGGCCTTCTTGGTCTTGGACCATTCTTCCAGCATTTCCCATTTCACCGAGTCCAGCTTCTTCAGCAACGCCTCTTCCTCGGGATCCGGACAGGCCAGTTCCACCCGGTGGCCGTTCGGGTCGAAGAAGTAGATCGAGTGGAAGATCGAGTGGTCTGTGACGCCCAGAACTTCGACACCGTTGGCCTCCAGATGCTCCTTGAACTGGATCAGGGTCTCGCGGTCTTTCACCTTGAAGGCGATATGCTGCACCCAGACCGGCGTGTTGCGGTCGCGGTCCATCTCCGGCTTGGTCGGCAGTTCAAAGAAGGCCAGAACGTTGCCGTTACCTGCATCCATGAAGATATGCATGTATGGGTCGGGTTCATGCGTTGATGGAACATGGTCCTCGGCAATTGCCAGGACAAAGTCCATGTGCAGCATCTTGTTGTACCACTCTACCGTCTGTTTGGCGTCCTTGCAGCGGTAGGCGACGTGGTGGATCTGTTCGATTTTCAAGCGGTGTCCTCCCCAGGTTTCAGCGCGGCCGCGGCCAGCGCCTGTTTCAGGATCGCGCGTTTTCCAATGTGATTAGCCAGCACCAGCACCAGACGCGCATTCAGCGCATCGCTTTCGGCTTTGCTGAGGCCCTCATGCGCGGTCAGGAGATCTGCATAGAAATCGTCGGCGCGCTCGAGGTTGGCGGTCAGGATCAATTGGTCTTCGGTCATCTTGATCACTCCTTGCCGATGGCCCGGCGGATTGCGTGCCGGAACTGGTTTTCGTCAAAGCCGGGGCGGCGGGCAGCAACATGCTGGTCCGGGCGGATCAGGTAAACACCGCTGTCATGCTTGCCCAGATACCGTTCCTTCAGCGCCAGCGTCTTGTCATCCTTGATGGAGAGCGCCAGCCGGGTGACTTCAATACCTTCTTCCTCGATCACATCGGGGGCATCGGCGTCGATGGTGAGCAGCACGAATTTATCTCCCAGCTTGTCTAGCAAGAATCCGTCGCCCAGCGGCACGTCGGGGCAGGAAGAGCCTGGGCGGGTACGCTCTGGCCCGTCCAGTGCATCTGCCGAATTCAGCGGCGAGCCGTCATAGGTGCATGGCACCGACAGGCGGCCCGAGTTCACCAGCGGACGGGCGAATTCAAACTGTTCGGACAGGTCCAGAACCGCGTCACGCAGCACCCGGCTCATCTCGGACTTGGGCGTGATGAAATCGGTGGAGCGCGATGAGTTCAGGATGTTTTCATCCGCACCGTGAACCCGCTCGGTGTCATAGCTGTCCAGCAGGCTTTCCGGCGCGGTGCCGTCGATCACCATCTGCAACTTCCAGCACAGGTTGTCGGTGTCCTGAATGCCGGAGTTCGCACCGCGGGCCCCAAAGGGCGAGACCTGATGCGCGGCATCGCCGGCAAACAGCACCCGGCCATGGCGGAATTGCTCCATCCGGCGGCATTGGAATGTGTAGATCGACACCCACTCCAGCTCGAACTTCACGTCCTCCCCCAGCATCGCCTTGAGGCGCGGGATCACGTTTTCCGGGCGTTTCTCGCGCTCCTTGTCGATATCCCATCCCAATTGCAGATCAATCCGCCAGACACCGTCCGGTTGCTTGTGCAAAAGCGCCGACTGTCCTTTGTTGAATGGCGGGTCGAACCAGAACCAGCGTTCGGTCGGAAAATCCGCCTCCATAATTACATCGGCGATCAGGAAGTTGTCCTCGAACACCCGGCCGACGAAGTCCAGCCCCAGCATCCGCCGGGTCGGAGAGCCTGCGCCGTCGCAGGCGATCAGCCAATCGGCCTCCAGGTTATAGGAGTCTTCGGGCGTGTCGATTTCCAATGTCACATGGCTGGGATGAGTGCCGATGGCCGAAACCTTGTTGCGGCCGCGGATTTCGAGTGGTGCGCCCTGCTGCTGCAGCTCGCGAACCCGGTTCACCAGGTATTCCTCAAAGTAATACTGCTGCAGATTGATGAAGGCGGGGCGTTTGTGGCCTTCCTCCGGCAGCAGATTGAAGTCATAGACCTGACGTTCGTCAAAGAACACCTTGCCGGCATTCCACTGCACGCCCTTGTCCACCATCGGCTGGCCGCAGCCCAACCGGTCGAGGATCTCCAGGGGCCGCTTGGCAAAGCAGATCGCCCGGGAGCCGAAGCTCACCTTGTCGTTGTCATCCAGAATCACCACTTCGGTGCCGGCTTGCGCCAGGTCTATGGCGGCAGCCAGGCCGATTGGGCCTGCCCCGATCACCACCACCTTGCGGCGCACGGGGGCAGGGGCGTCCTGATCCGCGTGGCGCGCATAGGGGTACAACGGGACTTCAAAGATCTTGTTCATCAGGTCTCCTCCCTAATTCGGGTGCCGTCAGGCACAGCTTTACCGCTTCCCGGCGTGGGCAGCCGAGAGGATGGTCTAGCGTCTCACAGGTTCTGCCGGGGCGACACGATCTGGATCAAACCGCCCCGGTTGCAATTCCTGGCCGGGGCTCAGCCCTGCAGGGCCTCCCACATCTCCAGATCGCGCTGGGCGGTCCAAATACGCGGGGTGTCGATGCCGCGGGCCTCGTCATAGGCGCGGGCGACGTTGAAAGGCAGGCAATGCTCGTAGATCGCATAATCCGAGAACTTCGGGTCGCACTCGGCACGCACGGCGTCCCAGGCCTCTTTCAGGGTGCCATTGCGGGCGGCTACCTTGGCGGCGGGACGGTACGTGCTCTCGACAAAGCCGCGGGTGTTTTCGATTGCGGCATTCACCATGTCCTTGCCAACCAGCGCGTCGCCGCGGCCAGGTGCGATGGCGTCCACGTCGAATGACTTGATGTTGTCCAGCGTATCGCCCCAGTCGCTGAAGTGGCCGTCACCGCAGTAGCAGGCGGAGTGGTATTCCACGATGTCACCGGTGAACATAACGTTCTGATCCGGCACATGGATCACGATGTCGCCTGCGGTATGGGCCCGGCCCAGGTGCATCAGATCGACCCGCCGGTTGCCAAGATACACGGTCATATCGTCGGAAAAAGTCGTGGTCGGCCAGGTCAGGCCCGGAATGCTTTCATGGCCTTCGAACAGCCGCGGGAAGCGCTGGAACTCGCTGTCCCAGTCTTCCTGGCCGCGTTCCACCACCATGGCACGGGCCGCATCGCCCATGATGACCTGCTGCGCGCCAAATGCCGAGGCGCCCAGAACCCGCACCGCGTGGTAATGGGTCAGTGCCACATGGGTAATCGGCTTGTCGGTCACTGACCGAACGCATTCGATCACCTTGTTCGCCAGCCGCGGGGTGGCCTGTGCCTCAATAATCATCACGCTGTCGTCGCCGATGATCACACCGGAGTTGGGATCTCCCTCGGCGGTGAAAGCATAGAGGCCTTCGCCAATCTCATCAAAGGTGATTTTCTTTTCGGTCATGTCCCCTTGGGACGCAAAAGCTTTTGCCATGGTGGTCTTCCTTATCTTGCGTAGGGGTCTTCAAGGGCGGCCAGAACGGTGCCGGTGCAGTCGCCGAACCCGATGGAATAGCCGTCGCCCTTTGCCGCGCCCCGCAGGGTCAGCGTGTCGCCATCGGCAATGAAGGAGCGCTCTTCGCCACTGTCCAGCGTCAGTGGTTCCTTGCCGCCCCAGCTCAACTCCAGCAACGAGCCGCGGCTTTCCTTGCTTGGGCCGGAGATGGTGCCGGACCCCAAAAGGTCGCCTGCATTCATCGGGCAGCCCGAGGTGGTGTGATGTGCCAGCTGCTGCGCGGCGGAGTAGTACATTTCCTTGTAGTTGGTTCGCGCGATGGTGGTCGCCTCTTTGCCTTCCGGCGCCATGGTGACTTCCAGGTCGATGTCATAGAGCATCGGCCCGCAGTCCTTCAGGTGGTCCAGCAGCTCCACCTCGCGCTCGGGCGTGTCGCAGCGGAACGGCTCCAGTGCTGCTTTGGTCACGATCCAGGGGCTGATCGAATTGGCGGTCGCCTTTGCCTGGAACGGCCCCAGCGGCTGGTATTCCCAGGCCTGAATGTCGCGCGCCGACCAATCGTTCAGCAGCACATAGCCAAAGATATGGTCATCGGCCTCTTGCACAGTAATCGGACCGTCCGAAGGCGTGCCGACAATGGCGCCCATCTCCAGTTCGATATCGAACCGCGCGCAGGGGGCCCAGCGGGGGGCTGCATCATTGGGGCCTTTCAGCTGTCCCCAGGGGCGGCGCACTTCGGTGCCGGAGACCACCACAGAGGATGCCCGTCCGTTATAGCCGATCGGGATGTGCAGCCAGTTCGGCGGCAGCGCGTTTTCCGGGCCGCGAAACATTGTGCCAACGTTGAAGGCGTGGTTTTTGCCGGCATAGAAGTCGGTGTATTCGCTGACTGCAAAGGGCATGTGCAGCTCGGCATCCACAGCGGAGACCAGCAGGGCTTCCACCTTTTCCTGTTCGGCAGCGCCGTCGGAAAGCAGCGCAGTCAGCCGTTCACGCAGTGCGGCCCATACTGCGGGGCCTTCTTCCATCAGGTCGTTCCAATAGGGCACGTCGAACAGCGGCGCATCGCCCAGCTGGATCAGCCCGGTCTCTTCGGCGGCCTGCATGTCCAGGATCATGCCGCCAATGGCCACGCCGCAGCGCGGGTCATCGCCCTCAACAGAGAACACGCCATATGGCAGGTTGTTCAGCGGGAACGGGTGGGCCGCGTCATTGGCCGAGGCCACCCAGGATTTCAGCAGAGGCATGGTGTCTCCAGTTTCCGGATCCGAAGATCCTTTTCATCTTTCCGGAAGTACTCCGGGGGTGAATGGGCCGGTCAGGCCCAGAGGGGGCAGCGCCCCCTCACCATATTCATTTCAGGCCGGGCGTGCCGTCGAATTTCTTTTCGATGTCGTTCCAGCAGTCGATGTAGTCATCCTGCAGCGGCGCTTCCTTGGCAGCAAAGGCAGTCAGATGTTGCGGGAAGCGGGTCTCGAACATGAAGGACATGGTGTTCTCCAGCTTTTCAGGGCCGAGGTTGGAATTCGACGCGCCCTCGAATGCGTTTTTGTCCGGCCCGTGCGGCAGCATCATGTTGTGCAACGACATGCCGCCTGGAACAAATCCCTGCGGCTTAGCGTCATACTGGCCATAGATGTTGCCCATCAGCTCCGACATGATGTTCTTGTGATACCATGGCGGGCGGAAGGTATTCTCCGCCACCATCCAGCGCTCGCGGAACAGCACAAAGTCGATATTGGCAGTGCCCGGAACGCCCGAAGGAGCGGTCAGAACAGTGAAAATCGACGGATCCGGGTGATCGAACAGGATCGCCCCAACCGGGCAGTAGGTGGTCAGATCGTATTTGAAAGGCGCATAGTTTCCGTGCCAGGCAACCACATCCAGCGGCGAATGGCCGATTTTGGTCTCGTGAAACTGGCCGCACCATTTGATGGTTACGGTCGAGGGGGCTTCACGATCTTCAAACGCTGCCACCGGCGCCCTGAAGTCGCGCGGGTTGGCCATGCAATTGGCGCCGATCGGGCCGCGGCCCGGCAGTTCGAATTTCTGGCCGTAGTTCTCGCAGACAAAGCCGCGGCAGGGGCCTTCCAGCACCTCAACACGGTACACCAGCCCGCGCGGAATGATGGCAATCTCCTGCGGCGCGAGATCGATGATGCCCAGTTCTGTCGTAAAACGCAGCCTGCCTTCCTGAGGCACTACCAGCAGTTCGGAATCAGCGGAAAAGAAGTAGCTGTCCACCATCGACTCGGTGACCAGATAGATGTGGCTGGCCATGCCTACTTGCGTGTTCACGTCTCCCGCGGTGGTCATGGTGCGCATGCCGGTGAGCCAGGTCATGCCCTGATCTGAATGCGGCACCGGATCCCAGCGGTACTGGCCCAGCGAGATCACGTCCGGGTCAACGTAAGGCGCGGATTTCCAAAGCGGCAGGTCGATTTTCTCATAGCGGTGCGAGTGCTTTACCGACGGGCGGATCCGGTAGCACCAGGTCCGTTCCGGCGGGTCGGCGGTAAAGGCGGTGCCGCTCAGCTGTTCGCCGTAAAGGCCATAGTTGCACTTTTGCGGACTGTTCATACCCTGCGGCAGCGCACCGGGCAGCGCCTCACTTTCAAAGTCATTGGCAAAACCGGGCATGTAGCCCTCGTTCGGCCCCTGAAGAGAGGGGGCCTGGATCATTTCATGGGGATCGGCGGGCCGATTCATCGCGCGTTTCTCCTCTTGCTGCTTGCGGAATATTAGTTGTTTTTGTAACTAACAAGGGAGAGGGGAGCAAAATGAACGAAAAAGATGATTTTGCCTTGCAGGATTTCCTGCCGTATCTGTTGAACCGGGCGGCTGAGGAAAGCTCGCTGGGTTTCCAAAAACACTACAAAAACCGCTATGGAATGCTGCGCACAGAGTGGAGGGTGCTGTTCCACCTGGGCAACTACGGTGAGATGACCGCCAAGGAAATCGGTACGCGGGCAAAGATCCACAAGACCAAAATCAGCCGCGCCGTGGCCAAACTATCGGAAAAGCGGTTTGTGACCCGCACCCGCGATGAAAATGACCGGCGGGCCGAACATTTGACCCTGACTGCCGCTGGGGAGGCCGCCTATAAAGATCTGCGCGAACATGCGTTGCAGTTCGACACCGGCATCTGCGCCCGGTTCACCACCGGCGAAGTTGCAATTTTGCGGTACATGCTGCGCAATTTAGCAGAGATAGACCCATAGACATCGGCGCCTGGAATACCCAAGTAAGGCGGCGGTATTGAAGGTGAAAACATGATACAGATTGATGTCAATTCCGGACCGTTGATTGCCTGGCTGATGGAGCAGGGGCTTCAAGGCGCGCAGCAGCAGGATCTTTTGCAGGGATATTGCCAGCGTCTGGTCGATGCCGGAGTGCCGCTGTGGCGGTTCCACCTGGCACAGCGCGCCTTCCACCCGAAGTTCGGTGGTCTCGGCTTCAATTGGACCCGCACCGACGGCATCAGCCACGAGCACTACGAATACCGCGAGTCCCCGCGCGAGGAATGGCTGCGCAGCCCGTTCTTCCATATTCTGGAGCACAATCTGGAAGAGTTCCGGGAAAGGATCGAAGACAGTGCCCCGGCAGAATTTCCGCTGTTGCCTGAATTGCGGGAGCGCGGGGCGACCGATTACTTCGCCAAAGGCGTGCGGTTTGCACCGCCCGAAGCGGGTCCGAACGATCCGCGCCATCCGCAGGAAGGCATGCTGGTTTCCTGGTCATCAGACCGGCCCGGCGGGTTCAGCAACCGCGAGCTGGATCTGATCCGTACCACGCTGCCGCATCTGGGGCTGGCGCTGAAATCCTCTTCCAACCGGCAGATGGCCAGTGATCTTTTGCAGGTCTATCTGGGCCGCGATGCGGGCCGCCGGGTTTTGTCAGGCGAAATTCAACGCGGTTCCTCGCAGCAGATCGATGCTGTGCTCTGCCTGTTTGACCTTAAGGGCTTTACCCAGCTGGCGGAACGGCTGCCCGGAACCGAGCTGATCGAGATGCTGAACGGCTATTTCGGCCTGGCGGTGGAAACCATCCAGGCGCATGGCGGCAATATCCTCAAGTTCATGGGCGACGGCATGCTGACCATGTTCAACCTCGGCAGTATCGAGGAGGACGCCCATGCGGCCCTTGCGGCGGCCAATGAACTGTGCGGCAAAGTGCGTGCCTTCAACTCCGAGCGCGAAGAGCGGGGACTGCCCACCGCGGGCTTTACCCTGGCGCTGCACGCGGGAACCATCCTTTACGGTAATATCGGTGCAGAGAACCGGCTTGATTTCACCGTCATCGGCCAGGCGGTGAACCAGACCGCCCGGATCGCGGGGATGCACCGTTCGGTCGGCCAAAGCATCATCATGTCCGAAGACGTGCAGAAGGCGGCCAAAGGCACCAACCACGATCTGGTGTCGCTGGGCCGCTACATGCTGCGCGGAGTGGCCGAGCCGATTGAGCTTTACACCATTTACCGCGGCAATTGCGGCTGCGATGGCTAAACCGCCGCGGGGCAGGATCAGATACTGATCTCGACCCCCGGCAGGTTCACTTCCTTCATCATGTCGCGCAGCTCCTGCCGGGCGGCGATGTTGGAAATGTTCAGCTGCTTGACGCCGATATCCTTGAGATCCAGCAGCGTCAGCCCGCGCGGGAACAACTCGCGGAAAATCACCCGCTCGGAAAAGCCCGGTGCGACCCGGAAGCCGATCCGCTTGGACAGCATATTGATGGCGCGCTCCATCTTTTCCTTGTTGACCATGCGCTGTGTGCCGACGCGGTTGCGGATCACGATCCAGTCGATCGGCTTGAGCCCCGCCTGCGCCCGCAGCTGACGGGCGTTCCAGACCATTTCCGAGTAGACGGACGGCCCGGTAATCGCCTCACCCTTCTGGTCCACATGCGCCAGCAGGTCGAAATCGACAAAACTGTCATTCAAGGGCGTGATCAGCGTGTCAGCCAGCGAATGCGCCACCTGGCTGAGACGCGTGTGCGAGCCGGGGCAGTCGATCAGGATGAAGTCATGGCCAGGCTCCAGCGCCGAGACCGCCGCTGACAGCCGGTGGTCATAGATGTTTTCCCCCGGCTGCAAGCTATCCGGATCAATCTCCGGCAGTTCGTGCATTCCCACCATCGGCAGGTCCAGCCCTGCCTTCGCGCAGAAATCCTTGCGGTTCTCCAGATACCGCCCCATCGAGCGCTGCCGCAAGTCCAGGTCAAGCGCCGCCACCTTGTGCCCAAGCCGGGCCAAGGTGGTAGCAACATGCATGGACACAGTGGATTTTCCCGCGCCGCCCTTCTCGTTGCCGACGACAATAATATGCGCCATGTACAGGTCCCTTCGCTCGTGCCTTTGGCACGCTTTTATCTTTGCGCCCCTGTATAGGCTCTGGATTCGGTCAAGAAAAGCGGTCTGCGCGGGCTGGTAAACTTAGTGTATCACCTGTGTTTTGAAGGTCCCGCCGGCTTGCGGTTGGGACGGGTGTCGCCGCCTTTCCCAGGTTTGGCAAATGGAGCGCGGGCCTTGTTTTTCTTGCTGTTCGGCTTGCCGGCCGGCGGTTTGGGGCCCTTGGCTTTGAACGGTTTGGCTGCCGGTGCGCCGGGCTTTGCCATCCGTTTGGACGGATCCGAAGCGCCTTTGGGCTTGGCCGTGACTGCCGGAGCGGGCTTGCGGGCGCGGTCATCGGGGCGCGGTTCGCGGCGTTCTTCCCGGTCCTGCTTGCCGCTCCATTCCTTGCGCGGCGGCCGGCTGTCGCGGCCGTCATCGGATTTGGCGCGATAGGGTTTGGGGCCATCCTGCTTGCCGCGGTGCGGTTTTTCGCCGCGATCACGGTCGCCCTTGAACCCGCCCTTGGGGCCGCCGGGGCCACGGCGCTGGGCTGGTCCCAGATCAGGGGCTTCGGACAGCTGTGTCAGCACCGCGCCTGGCTCCAGCTCGTTCTTGCCGCCCAGTGCTTTCAGGAAGCCATCAACCGCATCCTGGCTGATTTCGGCAAAGGTTTCGTTTTCTTGTATCCGGATCGCCCCGATAACGTCGCGATCAATATTGCCGGCCTTGCACAGCATCGGCAGCACCTTGCGCGGGTCCGCACCAGCGGCGCGCCCGCCTGACAGCGAGAACCACACCGACGGGCCGAAATCCTTGCGTTCTTTGCGTTCCTTGCGCGGTTCCTCCGCACCGGCCGGGCGCAGATCTTCCGGCGCCGAATGGCGGCTGCGGAAAAGGCGCAGGTAGGTGGTGGCAATCTGCTCGGCAGAGAAATGCTCCAGCAGGGTCTTAACGCCTGCCTGTTCCTGCTCCGCAACAGGCTCCTGCCAGACAGGGTCGGCCAGCATCCGCTCCTCGTCACGTGCCATAATGTCGTCGGCCGAGGGCGCTTCGCAGTGTTCTGCCGTCAGCTTGGCCCACTTCAGCAGCCGCAGCGCCTTGCTGCGGGCCTTGGGCGGCGCGATCAGCGCGCTGACGCCTTTGCGGCCCGCGCGGCCGGTGCGGCCCGAACGGTGCAGCAGAGTTTCGTGGTTCGACGGCAGCTCGGCATGTACCACCAGCTCCAGCCCTGGCAGGTCGATACCGCGTGCGGCCACGTCAGTGGCCACGCAGACCCGGGCGCGGCCGTCGCGCATTGCCTGCAGCGCCTGGCTGCGCTCGGCTTGGGACAATTCGCCCGACAGCGTCACCACCGACAGACCGCGGTTGGTCAGCCGTGCCGCCAGACGGTTCACCGCCGCTCGGGTGTTGGCAAAAACAATGGAGCTGGGCGCCTCATAGTAGCGCAGCACATTGATGATGGCGTTTTCCGCATCCTGCTGCGCGACACTCATCAGCCGGTATTCAATGTCGGAATGCTGTTTGGTTTCGCCTGCGGTCTGGATCCGCTGCGCGTCTTTCTGGAATGTCTTGGCCAGGCTGGCAATGCCCGACGGCACGGTGGCCGAGAACAGCAGGGTGCGGCGGTCTTCGGGCGCTTCGCCCAGAATGAACTCCAGATCTTCGCGGAAGCCCAGGTCCAGCATTTCGTCGGCTTCGTCCAGCACCACGCCGCGCAGATTGCTGAGATCAATAGAGCCGCGCATGATGTGGTCACGCAGCCGCCCTGGTGTTGCCGCGACGATATGCGCACCGCGGGCCAGCTCTCGGCGCTCGTCGCGCATGTCCATGCCGCCGACGCAGGAGGCGATCACCGCACCGGCGCCCTTGTACAGCCAGCTCAGCTCGTGTTTCACCTGCAGCGCCAATTCCCGTGTCGGCGCAATCACCAGGGCCAGCGGCGCGGCAGCAGCCTCAAATGCCTCAGCCTCACCCAGCAGTGTCGGTGCCAGCGCCAGTCCGAACCCGACTGTCTTGCCTGATCCGGTCTGCGCCGAAACCAGCAGGTCTCGCTCGTTCAGCTCTGGCTGGGTCACAGCCTCCTGAACTTGGGTCAGGGTTTCATATCCGCGCTCTTGCAGTGCGTTGGCCAGGGCTTGTTTCACGAGGAGGGCTGTCTTTCCCGCAAGGCGCATACCGCCTCAGCGTCAGGAGAAAAGAAAGAAGGCTGCCCGTCCGGGGCAGCCTTCGGGAGTTTGGCAAAATACGGCAGGTGGCTTAGAAGCCCAGGCCTTCGTATTTCTTCTTGAACTTCGACACGCGGCCGCCGGCATCCATCAGGCGCGAGGTGCCGCCGGTCCAGGCCGGGTGCACGGTCGGGTCGATGTCCAGCGCCAGCTGATCCCCTTCATTGCCCCAGGTGGAGCGCATTTTGAGGATGGTGCCGTCGGTCATTTTGACGTCGATGAAGTGGTATTCGGGATGAGTGTCTTTTTTCATGATACCGCTCCTCAGGCTTTCTTGGGCTTGTAGTGTGCATCTTCTGCGATACGGGCCGACTTGCCGCGGCGCTCGCGCAGGTAGTACAGCTTGGCGCGGCGCACGCGGCCGCGGCGCACAACGGTGATGCTGTCGATGTTGGTCGAATGCAGCGGGAACACACGCTCCACGCCTTCGCCGAACGAAATCTTGCGGACGGTGAACGAACCGGCAATGCCCGAACCGTTTTTACGGCTGATGCAAACACCTTCGTACATCTGCACGCGCGAACGCGAGCCTTCGGTCACCTTAAAGCCGACACGGATGGTGTCGCCGGCTTTGAAATCAGGGATATCTTTCCCCAGGGCGGCGATCTGTTCCGCCTCCAGCTGTGCGATCAAGTTCATCGCAACTCTCCTAAATTGGCCTGCGGTTCTTTCCGCAGAGGTTTGCGCCGTCATGAGAGCTCTTGGTCTTCACCGGGTCCCGCCTTAGGCAGCCCGCCAGAGATCACGCAGTCTGTTTCTTGCTTCTGGCGGTCAGATCCCGGGTGAAAACCGAAGAAGATCTTCAGGTGGATTGATCCAAAAGCCAGCAGTCCGGAGCCGCAAAAGCGAATCCAGACTTGCGGACGTATAGGCAGAAATGCGGGCCGGATCAAGGGAAAGAAATGCAGGTCCGGCCGCAGCGGGGGCAGAGCAGGGAACCTTCGAGGATGACAGGCGTTTTACCTGATCGGAGCCAAGAGAGGAAGACAGATGGAGCAGGTGGATGCGGATGTCGGCAATGTTTTTGAGAAGATAGACAGCTGGGTGGACGGCTTTTTCAGAATCCTGCCCAATCTTGGCATCGCGCTGGTTCTGCTTGCCGTGTTCTGGCTGCTGGCCAGGCTGGTTGCCGGTGTCGTGAGTAGGGCAGGAAAAAGACGCGGGCGGGACAATCTGGGCGAGGTCGGCGCAGCCCTGATAAAATGGGCGCTGATCATTGTCGGTCTGATGCTGGCGATCACGGTCATTGCGCCCTCCATCACTCCTGCGGATCTGTTTGCCGGCCTGGGTATCGGCTCCGTTGCCATCGGCTTTGCCTTTAAGGACATTCTGCAGAACCTGCTGGCGGGGATCCTGATTCTGTTGCGCCAACCGTTTTCAGTTGGTGACCAGATTATCTCTGGCGGGCATGAAGGCACGGTGGAGCGGATCGAAACCCGGGCAACGCTGATTAATACATACGACGGGCGCCGCGTTGTCATTCCGAATTCTGACATTTACACCGATGCCGTCACCGTCAACACAGCGTTTGAGCAGCGCCGTTCGCAGTATGACGTGCAGATCGGTTGCAACGACAGCTGGGACGACGCCAAGCGGATCATGCTTGAGGCTGCGCGCGGATGCGACGGGGTGCTGGAGGACCCGGCGCCGGAAGCGCTGCCTTGGGCGATTGCTGACAATGGCAACAATATCCGCTTGCGCTGGTGGACCAAATCCGACCGGGCAAGCGTGGTGCAGACCTTTGCCCAGGTAATCGAGGCTGTCTACAAGGCGCTGGATGACAGCGGAATTGACATGCCGTACCCGACCCAAGTGATGCTGTTTCACGACCAGACCGAGGAAACCGATGGCGACCGCAGCCGGCATCGTGAAGGCTGGCCTGCGCGGCCCGATGGCAACAACCCCAGGCCGCTCCGGATCGCAGATGCGCTGGCCGGGAGGCGGCAGACGCAAAGTGAGGAGAGCCAAGAGTAACCGGGTTCCCGGACGGGCGTGGCTGCACAAGGCCGGTGGGCCTTGTGTCTGTCATACCGGCAATCTTAGCCGGTTTTGTCGTCCACTGCTGCATCAGGGGCGTTTTTCTTGACGGACTCGATGCCATTGTCGCGGCCAGAGGCGCTGGCGTAGCTTTGCGAGGTGCCGATCACCTGGCCATTGGTGGCTTTCAGGTTGAACATGTGCTTGCCGGCGGCTGTTTCCTTGCGCTCATACCGCCCATCATCACCAGCGTTCTTTTTAACTGACTCAATGCCGTTCTCAGCACTGGCTTTCTGCTTGTAGCCTTCGCTGGCCAGAATGTTCTCGCCGTTGCCTGCTTTCAGGCGGAAGCGGAATTCGCCCGCATTATCGGTATAAAGTTCGAATTTCCCAGACACCCTGCTCACTCCTAATTCCTGATGAATATGAGGGGACTTAATCACGGCTTGGGTCATCCGGCAATGTTTTGGGGCTGCTGCAAACGCGGAATCGGCGGTGCGGGCCAATCACCCGATCAGCGATTGTTGTCTTTCTTGCTGCTGTGAGCTTCCCATAGGTCAGGACGGCGGGCCTTGGTAATGTCTTCGCTCATCCTGTGCCGCCATTCCGCGATCTTGCCATGGTGGCCTGACATCAGCACATCCGGGATTGCGCGGCCGTTCCATTCGGCAGGGCGGGTATATTGCGGATGCTCCAGCAGGCCGGAGGAAAAACTCTCCTCCTCGGTCGAGGCCTGATTTCCCAGCACGCCGGGGATCAGCCGGACGGTGGCATCAATCAGTGCCTGCGCAGCCAGTTCGCCGCCGGTCATCACGAAATCGCCCAAGGAGACTTCCTGAATACCGTAATGGTCCAGTACCCGCTCATCGACGCCTTCAAACCGGCCGCACAACAGGGTCATGCCATCGCATTGGGCGAAGTTCTGCATCATCTGCTGGTCCATCCGGCGCCCCCGCGGCGACAGGTAAATCAGCGGCCAATTGCCCTTGGTTCCGGCCATCGTGTGCTCAATTGCGTTGCCCAGCACATCTGCACGCAGCACCATTCCGGCGCCGCCGCCTGCGGGAGTGTCATCGACATTGCGATGCTTGCCGGCGCCGAACTCGCGCAGATCCACTGTCTCAAGCTGCCACAACCCGTCCTGCAGCGCCTTACCGGTCAGGCTTTCGCCCAGCACTCCGGGGAAGGCTGCGGGAAACAGGGTGATGACCTTGGCTTTCCAAACGCCTGCGAGGTCCGGCGTGGGTGTCATCAGTTCACGCGGTTTCAGGGTCGGACGGATGGCCTTGCGGCCGTGGGATTTGCTTGGTGCTGTCATAATAATGCTGTTTAGTTCAGTCAGATTTTCGCGCAATAGAAAGCTTTGGCCCCTGCATGAATTCGAAACGCACTTCTCTGCCAGCATCCATTGAGCAGCAGGGCGGGTTCGAGGCCGCGCAGCGCCGTGCCGAAGCGCTGTGGCCCGGGATCGCTTCGGATCTGGGGCTCCCGGCTGCAGGCGCTTTGTTCAGACGGATGCAGGTCAACCCCAAAAAAGAGGATCAATGCTGCGTCTTGAGAGTATCCTTGCAGGACGGCAGGGAACTTGTGATGCGGGCTGACTTCGCCGAAGGAAACCTTCACCGGTATCAGGCGAACCTGAAACGCCACCAAACCGCAGCAGAGGCGCTGAAATTCACGACGGGCGTATCGGTGCCGCAGATTCTTTGGTGCGATCCCCAGTATAAGTACACGCTGATGGAATTGGCTCCTGGGGATACAGCATTCCAGGCATTGTATCTGGCTGGCTATGGGCTTGGGGACCGCGACCGGCTATTGCAGCGGATCGGCGCCGCGGTTGCTGCGCTGCACCGCTGCTCGGAGACGGATGAGCAGGTATTCTGGCCGATGCGGCATCTTGAAACCGTGTCACGGACTGCCGGTACCGTTCGTGCAGGAGAGGTGACCGTTGTAAAACCGAAGCGTTTCCTGGGGCTGTGTGCGTATCTGCACCGTGCTGGGCGGCGCGCCAGAGGTGTCAGATACCAGCCCGGCCTTGCCCACGGCGACCTGCATTTCCGGAATATTCTGGCCTCAGATGATCAGATTTCCTTTATCGATTTTTCCAGCCAGAGGTTTTCTATCGCCGAGCGCGATATCTCCAACCTATGGCTTGCAAATGGCCTGGACCATTTGTCCGGCCTGGACGGAGACGCTGGATTTGGCGGGGTTTCACAAGCAGATTGGGCGGCGTTCGAAGAAGGCTACGGGCGGCATGTTTCCCGTGAACCGCTTTTCCAGTTCTGCTTTGCGCTGCGGCTTTGGGAATCCTGGATCAGGTTCTCGGCATCCGGCCGCGCCGCCGGAAAGAAAGGTCAGAGGCAGCTTGAGCAGGTGGTTAAGGTTCTTGATTTACTTCTGGATCAAGAGCCGGGCTGAGCGGGGCCTGCCCGCTCAGAACAGCCCTTCGGGCGGATCGGCGATGATGCGGCCCCGGGTCTGGTCCACGGTTGGCACCGCCTCCAGAGTGAAAGGCAGCAGCACCGTGGCTTTCAGGCCGGGGCCGTGGATTTCCAGCAGGTCGGCGGCGCCGTGGTTCTGCACCGATTTCACTGTGCCCAGCAGGGTGCCGCCGGTGTCATACACTTCCAGCCCGATCAGGTCGGTGTGATAGAATTCGTCATCCGGCAGCTTTGGCAGCTGGTCGCGGCGGGCAAACAGGCGCAGGCCTCTGACTGCATCGGCCTGCTCTTTGGTTTCAACGCCGCTCAGCCGGGCGGCAAAGCCGTTTTTGACCGTTCGGGTCAGGGTCACCGTAAAACTCCGGCTGCCGTCCTCGCTGGTAAGCGGTGAATAGTCGCTGATTTCTTCGGGAATGGCGCAGAAGCTCTTGAGCCGCACCTCGCCGCGCACGCCGAAAGCGCCGGCCACCGCTCCCACGCAGATCAGGTCGCTCATGGTGTTATTCCTTTGCACAGAACCCAGCGCGCAGCCATTGGCCGCCAGAGTGTTCGCAGAGTTCGCTTTGGTGGTTGCGTTCAAAAAAGATGCCTGCGGTAAAAGCCACTGCAACAAAAAACACAAGCCGGATCAACCGTCCCATCGCGGGCCTCAGCGGGTTTCAAGCGGCAGGCTGGCCATCCGGCTTTCCCAGCCGGTTTCTTCCAGCTCCGGCGTGTCCGAGAACCGTTCCGGATAGCCAATGCAGAAATAGCCGATCAGCTGCCAGCCTTCGGGGGCGTTCAGGTCGCGGTTCAACTGTTCGGGGTCCAGCACCGACACCCAGCCCAGACCCAGTCCTTCGGCCCGAAGAGCAAGCCAGAACAATGTGATAGCGGTGACCACCGAATAGCGGCGCATCTCCGGCATGGTTGCGGCGCCCAGGCCGTGGCCCTGCGCAGTTTCATCGTCGCAGTAGACCGCCAATTGCACCGGGGCGTCGCGCATACCGGACAGTTTCAGCCCGGCATAACGCTCGGCGCGTTCGCCGGAATACCCCTCCAAGGCTTGCGCATTGGCAGTCTCAAAATTCTTCAGCGCAGCGGCACGGGCGGGGCTGCTGTCCACCCGCAGGATGCGCCAGGGTTCGCTGAGGCCCACAGACGGGGCAAGCGGAATGGCAGAGAGGCAGCGCATCAGCACTGCCTCTTCCACCGGATCGCTGCGGAACCGGCGCACGTCGCGCCGGAGCCGCATCAGCAGATCAAGCTGGCTGCGGAACTCTTCGGGAAAAGCGCCCCGCAGCTCCACGGAATTATTCCGCGTCTGCAGTTGCTGCGGAGGCTTCAGCAGCCTTTGCAGCTTTCTCTTCTGCGCGCTCCTGGGCTTTCTTGCCCGGGGCGCCTTTCTTGGGGTTGCTGCGCTCGGTCTTGGCACGGACACCGGCCGCTTCCAGCATGCGGGCGATACGGTCGGTGGGCTGCGCGCCGTGGTCCAGCCAGTGCTGCACGCGTTCCATGTCCATTTTCACGCGCTCTTCGCTGTCTTTCGGCAGCAGCGGGTTGTAGGTGCCCAGCTTCTCGATGAAGCGGCCGTCGCGCGGCATGCGGCTGTCAGCAGCCACGATGCGGTAAAAAGGACGCTTTTTAGAGCCGCCGCGGGCCAAACGGATTTTCATTGCCATGGGTACATCTCCTTTGATGGCGTTGTCCGGGGTTTGCCCCGGTTGTTCCTGTTGTCTGTTGTTATTCTTGGTGTTTCTTGTGGTGCCGAATGACTTCACCGATGATGAAGTTCAAAAATGCCTTAGCGAATTCAGGGTCCAGATCGGCCTGTTTTGCCAAGTCTTCAAGCCGCGCGATCTGCGCCGCTTCGCGGGTTGGATCAGACGGCGGAAGGTCGTGTTCAGCCTTGAGCCGCCCCACTGCCTGGGTGTGCTTGAACCGCTCGCCCAGAGTATAAACGAGGATCGCATCCAGGCGGTCGATGCTTTCACGGTGGCCCTTCAGCAGCTGGGCTGCGCGGACGGCGGGGTCTTGGGTTTCGGTCGTCATCAGGTCCTCCGCAGGGCAGCAATGCCAGGGCGTGCCGGGACAGCAGCGGGCATATGTCCGCTATTCACAGCAAGTAGACCGCCACAGCGCAGCAAATGGGTGTTCTGGTGCAACTCAGTCAAGTGCCCAACCCTCCGGCTTGAACAACGGGTCGGCGTAGTGGCCGATTTCCATTTCGATGCCATGCGCAATCTGGCTGTCCTTCAGGGTGTCCGGCGCAGGGTGGCGGTAGACCGCATCATTGCCGTCGATGGTTGCGGCGCTGTGGTCCTTGGCAGCGCCGAGCCGCTCCGCCAGCCGGATCGAATCGAGATTCTTGGGATCGATATAGCTGACCGCGGTCTCCCAGCCCAGATTTGAATAAAAATGTCCGCGAGCGGCCTGTACCGCCTCCAGCGCATAGCCCTTGCCGGCGGCACCGGGCCAGATGATCCAGGCGATCTCACGCTCGGGCCAGCCTGCGGGCTGCCAGCCGCCGGCCATGCCGTAAGTCTCGTCCGTGGCCTTGTCATGGATCATCCACATGCCGAAACCGCGCACCTGCCAATGGCCGATCTCAGCCGCATAGAGCATCCAGGCCTCGTAGGTATTCAGCGGACCGCCCATAAAGCGCGAGCGGTAGGAGCTGAAGGTGGCTTTGAAATCGGGGTAGTCCTGCGGTTCGGGGCCACGCAGTACCAGACGGCGGGTTTCGATCACCGGGATGTCAAAGGGCATCAGCTCGCTCCCTTCAGCGGAAGGTCGCGGCCGGGCCGGACTATGATCCCGTAACGGCGCATTAGTGCAGCAGGCCCCGTTCGGCCTGCGCGCCGGACATGCGGGCGGGCGGGACATGGCGCCAGACGCGGATATTGGGCGCGGGCTGCAGGCGGAAGCTGACCGGCTTTTCCGGGCGGGCGCCGACGCGTTGGGCCAGTGCGATGGAGGCGCCGTTTTCCTCGGGCACGTAGGAGACGATGCAGTCCCACCCGGCCTCGGCAAACAGCCAGTCGAGAACACATTGCGCGGCTTCGCTGGCGTAGCCCTTGCCGCGGCCCGTTTCCATCAGGTGCCAGGACAGTTCCGGTTCCGGCCAGCCTTTGGGGAACCAGGGGCCAACCAGGCCCACGGTCCGGCCGGTGCTGCGTTCAACCACGGCAAACAGGCCGTAGCCGTGCAGATGCCAGTGGCCGATGATGGTGGCAATCGACCACCAAAGCGAATCCGGATCTTCTGCCGCATCGATGAAGCGCGCCGCGCCCGCGTCGAGGAAGGCGGCATTGGCGTCGAACTCCGGGTCCGCCGGAGACATCAGCATAAGCCGTTTGGACTTTAGCCGCGGATACGGCGTTTGCACGTCAGTCATCTTGTACCCCTTTGTCCGGGCGGCGGACCGCCCGGCATAAATTTCACCCATCCAATGAGGGAGTATCGGGGAGACTGCGTAATTTTCAGTTAAACGGGCTGCATCCCGGGCTGCCGGTGCGGCCTGGTTTGTGCAAATTTGACAGAAGCTCATGCGTAGGCCTCCATCCCGCCGTCGCAAGGCGCCTCGGGGGCAGGGTGGCGGTAGACCAGCTCACGCCCGTGTTTCGGGTTGTCGAATTCCGCCTCGAACACCGCGCCAAGCCGTTCGGCCAGCGCCACCGAACGGGTATTGCCCGGGAAGATGTTGGAACTGAGTGCGGGCAGGCCCATCACCTCGTAGGCGTGGGTGCGGGCGGCCAATGCGGCCTCGGCCATGACGCCGCGGCCTTCGCCGGCCGGGAACGCCACCCAGCCCAGTTCCGGTTCCGGCCAGCCTTCGGGCTGCCAGATGCCGGTGATGCCAAGCGCCTCGCCGGTTTCCTTGCAGGTTATGGTCCAGAAGCCGAAACCGCGCATTGCCCAGTGGCCCACCGACATGGTGAACCAGCGCCAGGCTTCGTTGCGGTCGAGCGGGCCGCCAAATCCCCAGGAGCGTGCTTCGTCGGAGAAGAACGCTGCCACCGGCCCGAAATCCGCCGCCTCCGGTCCGCGCAGGACCAGGCGCTCGGTTTCAAGCTGAGGGATGGCGGGGAGCTGCATAGGTTACTTCTTCTTGCCGAAACCGCTGAGGCCCGCGGGCAGGCCCATGCCGCCGCCAAGACCGGGGAGGCCGCCGGGCAGGCCGCCTTTGCCGCCCATTGCCTTGGCCGCGGCTTCCAGCGCTTTGGGGTCCATCTGGCTGGGATCCATGCCGCCCATATCCGGCATGCCGCCCTTGCCGAACATGCCCTTCATAGCCTGTTTCAGCATCTTGCCTTTGCCCATCTTGCCCATCTTCTTCATCACGTCGGCCATCTGCCGGTGCATTTTCAGAAGCTTGTTGAGGTCGGAGACCTCCATGCCGGAGCCGGCCGCGATGCGTTTCTTGCGGCTCGCCTGCAGCAGCGCGGGGTTGGCGCGCTCTTTCTTGGTCATCGACTGGATCATGGCGATCTGACGTTTCAGCACCTTGTCGTCCATGCCGGCGTCCTGCACCTGCTTGGCCATTTTGCCCATGCCGGGCATCATCTGCATCATGCCCTCCATGCCGCCCATCTGGAGCATCTGTTCAAGCTGCATCTTCAGGTCGTTCATGTTGAACTGACCCTTCATCATGCGCTTCATCATCTTTTCGGCCTGTTCGGCCTCGATGGTTTCCTGGGCCTTTTCGACCAGCGCCACGATGTCGCCCATGCCCAGGATGCGGCCGGCGATCCGGTCTGCCTCAAAGGTTTCCAGGGCGTCCATCTTCTCGCCCAGGCCGACAAAGCGGATCGGCTTGCCGGTGACGGCGCGCATCGACAGCGCCGCACCGCCGCGGCCGTCGCCGTCCATCCGGGTAAGCACTACGCCGGAGATGCCGATCTTGGCATCAAATTCCTCGGCCACCTCGACGGCGACCTGGCCGGTCAGGCCATCGACCACCAGCAGAGTCTCGCGCGGGGAGACCACGTTGCGGACGTCCTCGACCTCCTGCATCAGCACTTCGTCGATGTGCAGGCGGCCGGCGGTGTCCAGCATGTAGACGTCATAGCCGCCCAGCGTCGCCTGCTGCTTGGCGCGTTTGGCGATATCGACGGGTTTCTGGCCGGGTACGATCGGCAAAGTGTCGACGCCGATCTGGGTGCCGAGCACGGCCAGCTGGTCCATCGCCGCCGGGCGGTAGACGTCGAGCGAGGCCATCAGGACCTTCTTGCCCTCTTTGTCCTTCAGGCGTTTCGCCAGCTTGCCGGTGGTGGTGGTCTTACCCGAGCCTTGCAGGCCGACCATCAGGACCGGGGCGGGCGGGTTGTCGACCTTAAGCTTGCCGGGGTCTTCGTCACCGCGCAGCACGTCGACCAGCGCGTCATGGACGATTTTGACCACTTGCTGGCCGGGCGTCACCGATTTGGTGACGGACTGGCCGGTGGCCTGCTCCTGCACCTTTTTAACGAAGTCGCGGGCCACCGGCAGCGAGACATCAGCCTCCAGCAGGGCGACGCGGACCTCGCGCAGGGCGGATTTGACGTCCTCTTCATTGAGGGCGCCCTGTTTGGTCAGCCGGTCAAAGACGCCGGAAAGGCGTTCGGATAGATTTTCAAACATGCCTTGCGGCCTCCTGTGCCGGTTTCCAGTTGTAGCGCCCCCGTATGTAGGGGACATGCGATCCATGCGCAAATGCCCCCAAGCTCCTCGTGTCAGTCGTGGGGCAAACCAAACGGGTTTGCCCCCACGGGCGTAACACGCTGGTGGGGGGCGATCCCTGGCACGGGCAGGGACCGGAAGACTCAGTGCTTCCGGACGTTGGAGCAGGCGTTACGCCGATTAACCGTCAGAGTCAACTGTTGCAAGGGGGGCTGCAGGCAGCCATGCATTGATCGCATCGGCCAGCTGCAGCGGGCCGCGGCCATTGGTAAAGGCTTCAACCACCGGGTGGCGGCCGGCGCTCATGCCGCCGTCCAGTACCAGCACCGGGCGGTAAAGCGTGCGGGTGCGGCCCTCGCTGCGGCTGGTGGTGCTTTCCACCTCGGCGTGGGACAGGTCGGCGAGCCGGTGTTCGGCCTCGCTGTAGCCGAACACCGACTGGCGCCGGATCACGATACTGCCGCCGGAGCGGTCGAGGATCACCTGCACCCGGCGCACAAAGAGGCAGAAGGCGGCAAAGCCCATACCGCCGCCCGCGAGGGCAAAGAAGATGCCGAACCAGAGGTTCGCGCCGCCGGTGCTGGCCGCGCCAAGACCTGCGCCAACAAAGACTAGGATAAACAGGGTAAGGGCGATGCCGATGAACCAAGGGTTATCGGCCAGGATCAGCTGTTCAGGCGTGTTGCGGGTGATTTTCATGGTGTAAGCTTACCCTGGGGAAAGCGGTCCTTCAGGGGAAAATGGCGGACTTTGCGTCAAATTCGTGTACGGGGCGCCGCCGCTACGCCCTCTGCGCGCTTGACTCGGGGCGGGGCGCTTGGCCAACATCAAAAACGGCCCCCTGCTGTCCATTCACCGGCACGGGGCGCTCAGAAGAGCACCGAGGCAGATCTTTGGCACAGGTAAGCTGCACGCCCTTGGCGATTGCGGTCCTAGGCGGGCATTCGCATCAGCCAAGGGAGGATCTAAGAACATGCGCGTTTTCACTATTCTGGGACCGTCGCAGTCCGGCAAATCAACGCTGGCCACGGCGCTGGCCAATCTGGACAGCGCTGCCGGCAAGCGGCAGGAGGTTGCAGGCGTTGCCGCTTTGCAGCCTTTTTCATTCATGGGCGAGGACTGGGCCGCAATCGACATCGCGGGCGGGGCCGACAATCTGGCGCAGGCGGGGCCTGCACTGGCGGCCAGCGACGCGGCCGTCCTTTGCGTGCCGGCTGATGCCGGGGCTGCGGTGCTAAGCGCGCCGTATCTGCGCAAGCTGGAGGAGGCGGGCATCCCCGCCTTTCTTTTTGTCAACCGCATGGACCAGGCAGCGGACCGGGTGGCAGAGATCGTTGCCGCGCTTCAGGCCTATTGCAGCCACAACATCATTCTGCGGCAGGTGCCGATCCGCGAGGATGGCCAGGTTGTGGGCGCTGTGGATCTGATTTCCGAACGCGCCTGGCAATACCAGGAGGGTAAGCCTTCGGCGCTGATTGAGCTGCCGGTGGCAATGTATGCGCGCGAGCAGGAGGCCCGCACCGAGCTGCTGGAAGCGCTGGCGGATTTTGACGACACGCTGCTGGAAGAGTTGATCGAGGATCAGAAGGTGATGCCGGAAGAGGTCTATGATGTGGCGACCAAGGTGCTGCAGCATAACGACCTGGTTCCGGCACTGATGGGGTCGGCTGAGAATAAGAATGGCATCCTGCGGCTGATGAAGTCCTTGCGGCACGAGGCGCCGGATGTGGGCGTGGCACTGGAGCGGCTGTCGCAGGACGGCGCGGTGGTGGCCGTCGGCTGCATGGCGGATCTGGTAAAACATCTTGGCAAGACGGTGATGGTACGCGCGCTGGACATAGGCATGGGCAATGGCGCCCCTGTCGGCGGCGCGGCACTGGGGTCGCTGACAGGGATCGGCGGCGCCGTGAACAACGCGTTTCAGGCAGGAGACATTGGGCAGGCGGTTAAATCGGATCATTTGAACCTGGGTTTTGCCTATGGGCCGGAAGGGGCGGCGCCGTTGCCGGATTGGGCGCAGCCGCGGCCTTCGACATTCCGGCGGGTGATCACTCCGTTGAATGAGCGCGACGATGCGCGGCTGTCGGGCGCGCTGGAACGGCTGGCGGAGATCGATCCGGCGCTGGTGGTGGGGCAGGATGAGGCCAGCGGCCATCTGCTGCTGAACCTGCAGGGGCCGCTGCATATGCGACGCATCAAGCAGGCTTTGAAAGACGAGTTCGGCGTCGAGGTGGAGGAGGGGCAGGTGCCTCCGGCGCTGCGCGAGACCATCAGCAAGAGCGTGCAGATCCAATACCGTCACCGCAAGCAGTCCGGCGGCGCGGGGCAGTTTGCCGATGTGGTGATCGAGGTGAAGCCGTTGCCGCGCGGCAGCGGCTTTGTGTTCGAGGAAACAGTGAAGGGCGGCGCGGTGCCCAAGAACTACATCCCCTCGGTCGAGGCCGGCGCGCGCGAAGCGCTGGCGCAGGGGCTGAACGGCCATCCGGTAGTGGATATCTGCGTGACGCTGAAGGACGGCAAGCATCACTCGGTCGACAGTTCCGACTATGCCTTCCGCACCGCGGGCAAGAACGCGGTCCGGGAGGCGCTGTCTGAGGCCGGCGCGGTGCTACTGCAGCCGATCATGCGGGTGCATATCCATGTGCCGTCCGTCTTCACCGGCGGGCTGGTGCCGGTGGTGAGCGGCATGAAGGGGCAGATTCTGGGGTTCGAGGCTGAGGACGGCGTGGCCGGCTGGGACGTGTTCGAAACCCTGCTGCCAATGTCGGCGCAGGATAATCTGTGCAACACGCTGGCCAGTGCCACCCGCGGTACCGGCTGGTTCAGCACTGATTTCGACCACTATGAAGAGGCGCGGCGGGCGGATTTCGCCGAGGCCTAGGTCCAGGCTGGCGCAAATCGGGGCGCAGGGGGCGGAACACCTCTTGCGCCCCGCTGCAGTTTTGCGTGATCTGCTCTGCAATTCGTCACTGATTTCGCGGAGCACGCCATGGACGCCTCATCAACCTATCAGGACAGCCTGCCTGTCTCTTCGGACGCGCTGCTGAAGCAGCTGGACGACTGGGGCATTGCCTATCAGCTGCACACCCATGTGCCGCTACGCACGGTGGAGGATGCCAAGGGCGTCGAGGAGCAGTTCATGGTGCCGGGCGAAAACGCGCTGCGGCTGAAGAACCTGTATCTGCGCGACAAGAAGAAGCGGAACTATCTGGTGACGCTGCAGCAGGACCGCGAAATCGACCTGAAGGCGCTGGGCGCGGAACTGGGCGCAGGCAACCTGTCCTTTGGTTCCGCTGGCAGGTTGCTGGAGAACCTCGGCATCCGCCCTGGCGCGGTCAGCCCGCTGGCGATGATCACCGGCGCAAAGAAAGGCGTCACCTTCTATATGGACGCCGCTGCACAGGAAGTGGATGTGATCTATATGCACCCGCTGGTCAATGACCGCACGGTGGCGATGAAACGTGCCGATGTGATGGCATTCTTTGAAAAGACCGGCTGCGAGGTCAGCTGGGTCTAACCGGCCCGTTCCTCCTCCAGCGCAAGATCCAGCGCGGCGGCAACATGGGCGGCAGAGGGGTTCACGAACAGGAAGCCGCCGGTCTCGAAACTGACGTCGTCGATGTGGTCAGGGAAGGCCAGCGGCAGTTCGGTGCAGGCCAGCAGAATGGCGGTGCCGGGCCGGGCGTGTTTGGCGCAAAACCGCAGCAGACGGCTCTGTGCGCCACTGGCCGCGCCGCCATGGAAATCCTCGTCGATCATGGCCTGCATTCCGATGATCTCTTCCTCTGGCAAAGGGTCATTGGCGCTGACCCCGTGTTCGGCGAGTACGCTGGCATAGTTGCGGGCCTGCATGGTGACAGCGGTGCCCAGGACCAGCGCATGGGTCGCGCCGATGGCGGCGGTGGCTTTGGCAGTGGAGTCAAAGATGCTGAGGATGGGCATCATTACCCCGTCGCGGATCGCATGCAGTCGCGCGTGCGGAGTGTTGGAGGCGATTAAGGCAAAATCACAGCCCGCGCGTTCCAGGGTCAGCATGGCCTCTCGAAAGACGGCGTCGAAAGCGGCCCAGCTGGCCTCATCACCAGGGCGGCCGCGCAGAGCGCGGGTCTGGGCTTGAACAACGGATTCGATGGCAATGGGCGGTACCGGTAGCGGCGATGTGGCGCCGCGCTCCGCGAAGAACCGTCCAGCGCCCTCGCAGATGGCGCGGTAGTAATCGACGGTGGAGGCCCAGCCGGCGCCGCCGAGAATGCCGATCTTCTTCATTGAGTTGCCTGCCCTTTAAACGCTGATGCTGGCAGATTGGCACGGCAGCGGAGGGGTGCCAAACTTAAAAGACCGCCGGCCCTCCCGATGGAGAGCTGGCGGCCGTGCAGATGTGCAGAGGATCAGGCCGCCAGGGCTTCGATCTGGGATTTTGCCTTGGCCAGGGCGCTGTCAGCGCCGGCCATCAGGGCGTCGGCGGCCACGATCTCAACCTCGGTGATGCCGATGAAGCCCAGCACGTGGCGCAGATAGGTGGTCGCAAAGTCGATGTCAGAGCCCGCCTGAGTACCGCCGGAGGCCACTGCGATGATGGCGCGCTTGCCTTCCAGCAGGCCGACGGGACCGGTTTCCTCGTAGCGGAAGGTGACGCCCACGCGGGCCACCAGGTCAATCCAGGCCTTGAGTGTGGACGGCACCGAGAAGTTGTAGATCGGCGTGCCGATCACGATGGTATCGGCCTGTTTCAGTTCCTCCACCAGCGAGTCGGAAAGGGCAAGCTGCTGCTTTTGTTCATCGCTGCGCTGGTTTGCCGGGGTGAAGTTGGCCCCGATCCAGGCGCCGTCCAGCAGCGGCAGCGGTGCAGCCAGATCGCGGCGGATCACATGGGAGGCGCCAAGGCGGCTGGTTATCTGCGCCGAAAGATCGCGGGAAACGGAGCCATCGATGCGGGCGGAGGAGTCGATATGGAGGATGGTACGGGCCATTACTGTATTCCTGTGCTTGTTGCTGGCAGGAATTTGGGTTATTGCATTTTCGAACGCAATGCCGATCAAATCACATGAATTGTGCGTTTTTGTGGGAGATGCTATTCCGCTGGCAAGGAGGCCGCCATGGATAATTGGGACGAAGTCCGCACCGCCTATCAAGTGGCCCGCATGGGCACGGTCAGCGGTGCCGCCGAGGTGCTGGGCGTGCATCACGCAACGGTGATCCGGCATATTGATGCGATCGAGGCGCGGCTGGGCGTTAAGCTTTTTCAGCGCCACGCCCGCGGCTATACCCCGACGGAATCCGGTCAGGACTTGCTGCGGGTGGCGCAGGCGACCGATGACCAGTTCAGCCAGCTGGTCGGGCGGCTGAAAGGGCAGGGCGACGATGTGTCGGGGGAACTGGTTGTGACATCGCTGGCGTCCTTTGCGCCGATGATGGTGCCAGCGTTGAAATTGTTTCAGGATATGCATCCGGGGCTGATCATCCGCTACCTGACCGGCGACCGGCTGTTCCGGCTGGAGTATGGCGAGGCGCATGTGGCGATCCGCGCGGGCAATGCACCGGATCAGCCCGACAATGTGGTGCAGCCCTTTATGAAACAGCAGATCGGGCTTTATGCCTCCACGGCTTATGCCGAAGAATACGGAATGCTGAAGGGTGTCGAGGATATTCCCAATCACCGGTTTGTCGGTCAGGATGATGAGAGCAGCAGGGCGCCGTTTTCGCGCTGGTTGCGGGCCAATGCGCCGGCTGAGGCCATCGCCTTTCGCTGTACCGATGGCTTTACGCTGAAGTCAGCGGTCCGCAGCGGTGCCGGGATTGGCTTTATGGCGGCCTGGGAGGCGCGGCGGCAACCGGATCTGGTAGAGATGATGCCGCCGCAGGAAGACTGGGAAGGCGCATTGTGGCTGGTGACCCATGTGGATCTGCACCGGACCACTAAGGTGCAGGCGTTCCTGACGTTCCTCAAGGAACAGGTAAAGGACTGGCAGCTGTGAGCGAGGCACTGCGCGGGCATCTGGCGATGCTGTTGTTTTCGGCCCTGGTGGCGGGGTCTTTCTCGCTGGGTGTCATGGTCGCCAACGAGATTGCACCAGCGGCCTTGAATGCGGCGCGGTTTGGTATTGCCGCTGTGGTGATCGGTGTCGCGGCGCTGGCCACCACCGGGCTGCAACGGGCGCATTTCCGGGCGCCGTGGCGGTTTGCGGTGCTGGGCGGGCTGTTCGGCGGCTATTTCGTGCTGATGTTCTACGGGCTGCAGACGGCGGCGCCGGTCAGCGCAGCGGCAGTGTTCACGCTGGTGCCGTTGATGAGCGCCGTGTTCGGCTGGCTGCTGCTGCGGCAGATCACTACCGGCTGGATGGCATTGGCGCTGGCGATTGGCGCGGCAGGCGCGGTCTGGGTGATCGTGCGTGGTGATCCGGGCGCCTTGGCTGCCTTTGAGATCGGCCAGGGCGAGGTCATCTATTTCTGGGGCTGCGTGCTGCACGCGATCTATACGCCGATGGTGCGCAAGCTGAACCGGGGCGAGCCGGCGGTGGTGTTCACCTTCGGGATGCTGCTGGCGGGCGGCGCGTTGCTGGCGGTATTCGGCTGGCAGGACATTCTGGCCACCAATTGGTCCCAGCTGCCCGGTATCGTCTGGATCGGTCTGTTCTATCTGGCGGTCTGTGCCAGCTCTGCCACCTTTGTGCTGCTGCAATATGCGGCGATGCGGCTGCCCTCGGCCAAGGTGATGGCCTATACTTATCTCACCCCCAGCTGGGTGATCCTGTGGGAGATCGCGCTGGGCCGCGGCGCGCCGCCGGGCCTGGTGCTGATCGGGGTGGCGATGTCGGTGGTGGCGCTGGTGATGCTGCTGGAAGGGGCGCGGTCGCGGGTCCCGGCCTGAACGCAACGGGCCTGAACGCAACGGGCCTGAACGCATTGGGCCTGACCGCCGGCGGGCCTTCGCCGCCGCTTGCGGCAGGTCAACGCAATTCCCTTGTTTTCCGCTATACTGGTCCTGAGGGACTCTTCGGATAGAGGAGGGAGAAATGTTCAAGCATATCATGGTGCCCGTTGATCTGCACATGCCCGCAACGGTCAAGAAAGCCCTGGATGTGGCAGCGGACTTTGCCAAAAATCACAGCTCGCGCGTAACACTGGTGCATGTGACGGATCAGCAGGTCAAGCGCGGGCATACGGTCGGGCCGTCAGGTGACGAGCTGGCGGACCTGGCAAACAAGATGGCGGCAGAGACCGGTGCAAGGGTGGAGGGGCTGCCGGTCTATTCTGTGGATGTCGGATCAGAGATCAACTCCATACTGCCCCGGACCGCTAAGGAGCTGGAGGTGGATCTGGTTGTGATGGGCACCCATATGCCGGGGATCCTGGATTATGTGTTTTCGTCCCACGCCAGCCATCTGGTGCTGCATTCCGAAACCTCGGTATTTGTGGTGCGCTAGGGGTCCGGCTGCGCGTCCTCTGACAGATGCTCGGCCTCCAGAAAGCGTTCAAAGGCATCCAGATTGACCGGCTCGAACTGGCCGAAGCCCTGCATCCAGACCGAGGCTGCGCGCATGGCATCCGGTTGCAGCTTGCACCATTTGACCCGGCCATGCTTTTCCTGCGCGATCAGGCCTGCGCGGGTCAGGATAACCAAGTGTTTTGAAATTGCTGCCAGCGACATCTCAAACGGTTCCGCCACATCGGTCACCGCCATATCGTCCTCCAGCAGCATGGTGAGGATCGCCCGGCGGGTGGGGTCGGCCAAGGCCGCAAAGACGGTGTCAAGAGGGTCGCTCATGCCTGATACTCCTACCCATCGTCCGGCAGTTTGACAATCTGTCCTGAACCGTCATGGTGGCGCCTTTCAAGCGCACGGGGATTGATGGCATGGCATTGAAATACTGGCTGGTGATATTCATTCTCGGCATCGGCTGGGGCATGTCGTTCATGTTCAATGCTATTCTGCTGCGCGAATTGGGGCCGTTGTCGGTGTCGATGGGGCGGGTCGGATTTGGCGCGCTGGGCTGCTGGATCTATGTGCTGGCGGCACGCAAGCGGGTGCCGGCAGAGCCTGGGCGCTGGCTGGCGCTGTTTGGTTTTGGAGTGCTCAGCTATGCCGGGCCCTTTGCCTTTTACGCGCTGGGCCAGCAGCATATCGCCAGCGGCGTGGCCGGGATTGTCAATGCGACCACTCCGGCGCTGGCGGTGGTTGTCTCCCATTTCTGGCCCGGCGGCGAGCGCGCAACCGGGTTGAAGTCTCTAGGGGTCGTCTGCGGGTTCCTTGGGATCGTGCTGCTGTCGCTGCCTCTGCTGGATAGCGGCCGGTCGTCGGAGATCTGGGCGGTGCTGATCACTCTGTGCGCGCCGCTGTGCTATGCCTTTTCGGTCAACATCGCGCGCCGCTTTAAGGATATGCAGCCGGTGGTGCTGGTGGCCATTGCGCTGACCGGGGCCACCGCGGCGATTGCGCCGCTGGCAATCTGGAGCGAAGGCCTGCCGCATGTGACGCGGATTGAGACCTGGGCCTCCTTGTTCATCATCGGTTTTGTGCTGACCTCAGCCGCTTTCATCGCCTTTTACTGGGTGCTGCCCAAGGTGGGGCCAACCAACATTACCCTGCCAACGCTGATCGCGCCGGTTTCGGCGCTGTTCCTTGGAACCTACATCCTGAAGGAGCAGCTGCTGGCAGAGCACCTGTGGGGCATGGCAGCGATCCTGCTGGGATTGTTGCTGATCGACGGGCGGATTGTGCGCTGGCGGATGGCAAAACCGCCCATTCGCTAAAATCAACCTTTTGGTTGAATATAGAAACTGGGTTGGATTGGCGCCAACGATTGCTGCGGCAGAGCGGCGCGGTTTTTCGATATATCAAATTATAACTTATAAATCAGTGACTTGGTGGCGCGTTGAATCTTCTTTCCTTGTAATTGACTCCTAAGCCCCATGGCCTTAGCAACCTCATAGAAATCGCGTGAGGATGGCGCCCGTGACCGACGACGACCAAAAGCAGCGCATGGCGCAGCTGGAGGAAAAGCTCGCGGCGGCGCGTAAGGCACAGCAGCCCAAGCCGCGCGCGGATGAGCACTATTCCATGGCCAATCAGGCTTGGCGGATGGTGATTGAATTGGTGGCCGGTCTCGGGATCGGCTTTGGCATCGGATACGGGCTGGACCTTCTGTTTGGAACCCTGCCCATCTTCATGGTGCTGTTTGTAATGCTGGGCCTTGCGGCTGGAGTGAAGACAATGCTTCGCACCGCGCAGGAGATCCAGGAACAGAAACTGGCCGATGAGGCCAAGAAAAATGCGCAAGACCGGGACTGATCCGACGGGATCAAACGCCGGCGACAGGAGAAGCGGACCGATGGGCAAAATTTTCTTTTACGCAGCGCTGGCGCTGGTGCTGGTATCCGGCCTGATTTTCGCCCCGGCGGAGTCAAAACTGGCAATCCACCCGATGGACCAGTTCAACGTGGCAGCGCTGTTTGGCGATCACATCTCCTGGTACACCCCGACCAACGTGACCCTGTGGATGGCGCTGGCTGTTGCCGCGGTGTTTGCGCTGCTGGTCATGGGCTCATCGCGCCGCGCCATCGTGCCTGGCCGCGCCCAGTCGGTCGCGGAACTGGCTTACGGCTTCATCTACAAGATGGTTGAGGACGTGGCTGGCAAGGACGGCGTCAAGTTCTTCCCCTACATCATGACCCTGTTCATGTTCATCGTGATGGCCAACTTCCTGGGGCTGATCCCCGGCTCGTTCACCACCACCTCGCACATCGCGGTGACCGCGGTTCTGGCGGCGCTGGTGTTCTTCACTGTGACCATCGTTGGTTTCGTCAAGAATGGCGCTGGTTTCCTGGGCCTGTTCTGGGTGTCGAGCGCGCCGCTGGCGCTGCGCCCGATCCTGGCCATCATCGAACTTATTTCCTACTTCGTGCGCCCCGTCAGCCACAGCATTCGTCTGGCAGGCAACGTGATGGCCGGCCACGCGGTTCTGAAAGTGTTCGCAGGCTTTGCCGCAGCACTGGGCATGTTCAGCTTCCTGCCGATCTTTGCCATCACCGCGGTTTACGCACTCGAAGTTCTGGTGGCCTTCATTCAGGCCTACGTCTTTACCATCCTGACCTGCGTGTACCTGAAGGACGCACTGCACCCGAGCCACTAAGGCCAGGATCTGAAAATCCGCGGGCGCAGCCTGTCCGGCGCGCCTGCTCCCCGAAATGCACATTCCATCGTAAGGAGAAACATCATGGAACTCGTAGCAGCAGCAGCACTCGGCAAATTCATCGGCGCAGGCCTGGCAGCAATCGGTTCCGGCGCAGCCGCAATCGGTGTGGGCCACGTTGCCGGCAACTTCCTGGCAGGCGCTCTGCGCAACCCGTCGGCAGCTGCCGGCCAGACCGCAACCCTGTTCATCGGCATCGCATTTGCAGAAGCACTGGGCATCTTCTCGTTCCTGGTTGCGCTGCTGCTGATGTTCGCCGTCTAAGACCTCAGGAACCTATTTCCTTACGGCCGGGCAGTGCGGCCTAAATCCGCACTGCCCGGTGTAACGGCAAGTTCCCAAGGAGGACGACATGGCATCTAATACGCAAGACGCAGCACACGGCGCCGCAGACGCAGCGCACGGGTCTGCTCCGGGTATGCCGCAGCTGGACTTCTCGACCTTCGGGAACCAGATCTTCTGGCTCGCGGTCGCTCTGGTCGTGATCTACCTCATCCTGTCGCGCGTCGCGCTGCCCCGCATTGCGGCTGTGCTGGCCGAGCGTCAGGGGACAATCACCAACGACCTCGCCGCGGCTGAAGACCTGAAAGCCAAGGCAGTCGAGGCCGAAAACGCATATAACAAAGCTCTGGCGGATGCCCGTGCCGAATCTCAGCGCATCGTTGCTGAGACACGTGTGGAAATTCAGGCCGGGCTGGACGAGGCAATTGCCAAAGCAGACGAACAGATCGCTGCCAAGGCTGCCGAGTCCGAAAAGGCAATCGCCGAAATCAAGGCCGGTGCGCTGGAAAGCGTGAAGGCTGTTGCCACCGACACCGCAGAGGCGCTGGTGACGGCGCTGGGCGGTTCGGCAGACGCAGACGCAATTGCCGCGGCAGTTGCCGAGCGGACGAAAGGATAAGGACATGCGCAATATTCTCGCCCTTGCCCTGACTTTCGGTGCAGCGTCGCCTGCCTTTGCTGCCGGCGGCGGCCTGGACCTGTCCAACACCAATCTGGTTGTGGGTCTCGGCTTTGTACTGTTCGTTGGCATTCTGCTGTTTGCCAAAGTGCCATCGCTGCTCGCAGGCCAGCTGGATAACCGTGCGGAAGGTATTCAGAAGGAACTGAACGAAGCCCGCGCGCTGCGTGAAGAGGCCCAGACCGTTCTGGCGTCCTATGAGCGTAAGCAGCAGGAAGTTCAGGCCCAGGCTGATCAGATCGTTGCTGCGGCCCGTGACGAAGCTGCCCGCGCAGCGGAACAGGCAAAAGCGGATCTGCAAACCTCCATTGCCCGCCGTCTGGCGGCTGCCGAGGAGCAGATTGCTTCGGCGGAAGCCTCGGCTGTGAAGGAAGTGCGCGACCAGGCGATCACAATCGCTGTTGCTGCTGCGGACCAGGTGATCTCCAAGCAGATGACTGCCGCCGAGGCCAACAAGCTGATCGACGCCGCCATCGCGGATGTGGACGCCAAGCTGCACTAAGCTGGGCACCACTGCTGAAATCAAAGAACCCGGCCCAAGCGGCCGGGTTTTTTTGCAAATTTGGGAGGGGATGATGTGAACCCATTCCGCAAAGTCGCGCGCCGCCGCAGATTGCCCGTGCCGTCCACTTTACCCGTCGCGTCCAGGTTCGTTTGGATCGTTTGAGAACAGTGCGATCTTGTTGCCTTGAGGATCGCGCAGGTACCCCACATAGAAGTGAGGCCCGTAAGAGGCACGAAAGCCGGGCTGGCCCTCGTCCGACCCGCCCGCAGAAAGCGCGGCGGAGTGAAGGTTGCGAACCTGTTGTTGATTGCACGCTTCAAAGGCGACCATAGACCCGTTGCCAGCCGAGGCGGGGCGCCCGTCGAAAGTTGGTTTAACGTAGAAGTCAGGCAGAATCGGAGACTGACCGGACCCAACAGGCAGTGCGTAACTAAGGCCCTCAGACCCCTCTTCCAGTTTGTATCCAAGGGCTGGCAGGAACGCAGAATAAAACAGTTTCGCGCACGCGATATCATCCGCTCCGACTGTGATATAGGCTATCATTTTTCGTCTTTCTTTCCGGCCTCCAAAGCCGGCACTGGTTTGACAGTGGCACAATTCGGTTTGCCCCGAATTCTGTTCACGGTTTCAGCCTCACCCCTTGCCGATCTCATGCTCCAGCCGCTGCTTTGCCACTTCGGCGTTGCGCTCGGCGCGCTGGTGGTCGGTGAGGGCCTGTTTCACATAGTCCAGATGCGCCTCCACCGCGGAACGGGCGGCTTGCGGGTCGCGGGCCTGCAAGGCGGCGTTGATGGCGCGGTGCTGCTCCAGCAGCGCTTCATAGGTGGTGTGCTGCTGGAACATGATCCGGCGGTTGTAGAAGACGCCCTCGCGCAGCAGATCAAACATCGAGCGCATCATGTGCAGCATGATGACGTTGTGGCTGGCGTCCATGATGGCGGAGTGGAACTGGGCGTCGAGCTGGGCCGCTTCTTCAGAAATGGCGGGATTGCCGGCCGCCTCCATCTTGTCAAAGATCGCCTGGATCACCTGCAGGTCATAGTCCGATCCGAACCGGGCTGCGCGCTCTGCGGCCAGCCCCTCCATGTCGCGGCGGAAGGAGAGGTAGTCAAACACGGCTTCGTCATGGGTGGCGAACAGCTGGATCAGTGCCGGCGAAAAAGCCGATCCCAAAACGTCCCCCACAAACACGCCGGAGCCTGCCTTGGAGGCAAGCAGCCCGCGCGCCTGCAACTCACCGATGGCATCACGCAGGGAGGGGCGGGAGACACCAAGCCTCTCCGCCAGCTCCCGTTCGGCAGGCAGCCGTTCACCAGGTGAGAGGATGCCGCGCAGGATCAACTGCTCGATCTGCTTAACGACGGAGGCGGAGAGTTTTTCGGGCTGAACTTTCTGAAATGGCATGCGGAGGCTCATCTGAATTGGTCAAATCATATGACCACGGGGGAGGGGGGGCTGCAAGTGCGGGCAGGGATCACGAAGGCTGTAACATTAGGTCAGTATTGTTGACATTACTTCGCGCGCTCCTACCGTGACACCAGATCCCAAGCCAGGAGAGCCAGGATGCAGTTCGATCAGATCTATGCCAGCCGGAACACGCGGATGAAGGCGTCGGAAATCCGTGAACTGCTGAAGCTCTTGGACCAGCCGGATATCATCTCATTTGCCGGCGGTATCCCGGACCCGGCACTGTTTCCGGCGGATGAATTTGCCGATGCATTCAAGAATGCGCTGACACCGGAACGGCAGGCCATGGCACTGCAGTATTCAGTGAGCGAGGGATATCTGCCGCTGCGTGACTGGATTGTTGAGGAAATGGCGAAGATCGGTATCGCCTGTGATGCGAACAATGTGCTGATCACCTCCGGCTCCCAGCAGGCGCTGGATTATCTGGGCAAGCTGTTCCTGTCGCCGGGGGATACTGCACTGGTCGGCTGGCCGACCTATCTGGGCGCGCTGGCAGCGTTCAACGCCTATGAGCCACGTTATGACCGGCTGTCTTTGAAGGGCAACCGAACGGCGGAAAGTTATGCCGAGGATGCAGCGGACGCGGGCAGCGCGGTGAAATTTGCCTATCTGTCGCCGGATTTTGCCAATCCAACCGGAGAGACCCTGGACCGCGCCGGGCGGCTGCGGCTGCTGGAACTGGCTGACAGCCTGGAATGTGCCGTCATCGAAGATGCGGCTTACCAGTCGCTGCGCTATGATGGGGAGGTGGTGCCGCCGGTTCTGGCGCTGGAGCAGGAACGGAAGGGCTCGATTGAGGACTGCCGGACGATTTATTGCGGTTCGTTCAGCAAGACCCTTTCGCCGGGTTTGCGGATCGGCTGGGCGGTGGCAGCCAAGCCGGTGATCACGCAAATGGTGCTGCTGAAGCAGGCGGCGGACCTGCATAGTTCGACAATCAACCAGATGGCAGTCCATGGCGTTGCCGAGGCCCGTTTCGATGTGCATGTGGCGCAGCTGCACGTAGTCTACCAACGCCGCCGGGACGTCATGCTGGCGGCGCTGGAGGAGCACATGCCGGAGGGTGTCAGCTGGACCCGGCCTGAGGGCGGCATGTTCGTGTGGATGACCCTGCCGGACCGCATGGATGGGGCGCAGTTGCTGGCCCGTTCTTTGGAGACGGAAAGGGTGGCCTTTGTGCCGGGGCAGGCATTTTTCGCCGATGGCAGCGGCCAGGACACGATCCGGTTGAGCTTTTCCAACTCTAACCATGCGGCGATTGAGGACGGGATTGCCCGGTTGGGCCGGCTGCTGGGCTCTGTCTAAGGCCGGATTGCCACCGGCTTGGCAAAAGATCGCCGGGTTGTGCGGGTTATCCACAAGATATGGTGTAGTTTGAGGCTGGTTCGCCCCGATTTGGGGATGCAGAGCGTTGACACACACGATAGGAACCGCTGAACTTTCTCGATCCGGAATCACGGAGGGGCAGCTTTGCGGTTTTCCAAGCTCAGGCTGAACGGCTTCAAAAGCTTTGTTGATCCTACCGAACTGGTCATTGCCGATGGGCTGACCGGGGTAGTGGGTCCAAACGGTTGCGGCAAATCCAATCTTCTGGAGGCATTGCGCTGGGTGATGGGCGAGACCCGTGCCAAGGCAATGCGCGGCGGCGGCATGGAAGATGTGATCTTTGCCGGTACTTCGTCGCGGCCCGCGCGCAACTTTGCCGAGGTCAGCCTGCAAATCGACAATTCTGAACGGCTGGCGCCCTCGGGGTTCAATGAGGCGGACGGGCTGGAAATCGTGCGCCGCATCACCCGCGATGTGGGCAGTGCCTACAAGTCGAACAGCAAGGATGTGCGGGCACGCGATGTGCAGATGCTGTTTGCCGATGCCTCGACCGGGGCGCATTCGCCGGCGCTGGTGCGGCAGGGGCAGATCGCCGAGCTGATCAACGCCAAGCCCAAGGCACGGCGGCGTATTCTGGAAGAGGCGGCGGGTATTTCCGGCCTTTATCAGCGGCGCCACGAGGCTGAGCTGAAGCTGAAGAACACCGAAGCCAACCTGCTGCGTGTCGATGACGTGATCGAGCAGCTGGCGGCACAGCTGGCGCAGCTGGCCAAGCAGGCGCGGCAGGCGCAGCGCTACCGCGAGATCGGTGAAAAGCTGCGCCTGGCCGAGGGCATGCTGCTGTACCGCCGCTGGCGCGAAGCGGATGCGTTGCGGCTGGCCTCCGAGGATGAGCTGCGGGCGCGGGTTGAGCAGGCCGCCAAGGCTGAGGCGCTGGTGCGTGCAGCCGCGGCGCAGCGCGGCACGTTTGAAGAAAAGCTGCCGCCCTTGCGGGAAGAGGAGGCGATTGCCGCTGCCATCCTGCAGCGGCTGGCGGTGCAACGGGATTCGCTGGGCGATCAGGAGGCGCAGGCGCGCCAGACCATCGAACGGCTCAGCAGTCGTGTTGTGCAGCTGGGCAACGACATTGAGCGCGAAGCTGGGCTCAACAAGGACGCCGGCGAAACCATCGAACGGCTGGAGTGGGAGCAGCGCGAGCTGTCCAAGGCCGGCGACGGGCATGACGGCAAGATGGCCGAAGCAGCGGAGCTGGCGCGTGATGCCGGCTCGATCTTGCAGGCACGCGAGGATCATCTGGCGCAGGTGACCGAGGATGTGGCCCGTCTGGCGGCTCGCCACCAGTCGGCACGCCGTGCATTAGAGGATTGCCAACGAGCTTTGGGCCGTTCCGAGGGCGAGGCTGTGAAGGCCCGCGCCGCCAAGGGCGAGGCGCAGGATGCCTTGGAACTGGCGGTGGAGAAATTCGAAACTTCGGTGGCCGTTGAGGAAGAGGCCCGTGAGGCCTCGGAAATGGCTGAAGAGGCGCTGGCCGATGCGGATGAGACCCGCACCGAGACACAAAGCCGGGAGGCCGAAGCGCGTTCGCAGCGCTCGGAAGCCGAAGGCGGGCTGGGCGCATTGCGTGCCGAGGTTACGGCGCTGGCCAAACTGGTGGAGCGGGATACCGCCGAGGGGGGGCAGATCCTGGACGAGCTGACCGTGGCTCCGGGGTATGAAAAGGCTCTGGGTGCGGCACTGGCCGATGATCTGCGTGCGCCGCTGGCGGAGGCGGACGGGCCGACGGGCTGGGTGTCGCTGTCCGGTTATGACCAGGATGCGCCCCTGCCCGATGGTGTGCAGCCGCTGGCGCTGTTTGTTTCCGGCCCTGATGCCCTATCCCGCCGGGTGGCGCAGATCGGACTGGTGGATGGCGATGCGGCAGCAGGGCTGCAGGCGCAGCTGATGCCAGGGCAGCGGCTGGTGACGGTTGAGGGTGACCTATGGCGTTGGGATGGTTACCGCGCTTGGGCCGAGGACGCGCCAAGTGCAGCAGCCCTGCGGCTGGAGCAATTGAACAAGCTGGAAGCGTTGAAACAGGAGATGGAACGTGTCAGCGCCACGGCGGACGGCGCGCGTGCGGCACATGAGATGCTGTTGCGCAAGCTGGAGGAGGTGACGCTGGCCGACCAGAACGCCCGCCAGGCGCGCCGCCTGGCCGACCAGCGGGTGGCTGACGCCGCGCGTGCGCTGAGCCGTGCCGAGGCAGACCGCAACCTGGCTGAGGCCAAACTTGAGACATTGGGGATTGCCGTCTCCCGCCATGAGGAAGACGCGCTGAGTTCCAGCCTGCAGCTGAAAGAGGCGGAAAAGGCGCTGGGAGATCTCGGCAATCTGGACCAGGCCCGCATTGCGGTTGAGGACATCAAGCAGTCGGTGGAGGCGGCGCGGATCACCATGCTGACTCACCGGTCCTCCCACGATGAGCTTCGCCGTGAAGGCGAGGCCCGCACCAAGCGCGCCCAGGAAGTGACCAAGGAACTGTCCGGCTGGCGCCACCGTCTGGAGAGCGCTGAGGCACGGATCGCAGAATTGGCCGAACGCCGCGAAGCCTCGCAAGAAGAGCTGGAAGAGGCGAATGCGGTCCCGGCGGAGATTGCCGGGAAACGCGAGGAGCTGAACGAGGCGATTTCCGAGGCAGAGGTGCGCAAGTCTGCGGCAACAGAAGCGTTGATTGCAGCCGAGGCCGAACTGCGCGACGCGGTTCATAAGGAACGCGAATGCGAGCGGCTGGCATCTGAGGCACGCGAAGCACGCGCCCGCTCCGAGGCGCGCAGCGATGCGGCCAAGGAGGCGGTGACCCAGGCCGCGGGCCGCATCATCGAGGCGCAGCAGATCACCCCGCAGGCATTGCTGGAGAAGCTGGGCGTTTCACCGGATGAAATGCCCGCCTCGGATGACCTGGAACACGACGTGGACCGCTGCAAGCGCCAGCGCGATGCTATGGGTGCTGTGAACTTGCGGGCGGAGGAAGATGCCCGCGGCGTGCAGAACGAGCATGACACGCTGGTCGCCGAGAAGCTGGACCTGGAAGGCGCGGTCAAGACCCTGCGCGACGGGATTGCCAGTCTTAACCGCGAGGGGCGCGAACGGCTGCTGACGGCGTTTGAGCAGGTGAACAACAGCTTTGCGATGCTGTTCACCCATCTGTTCGGCGGCGGCGAGGCCAATCTGGTTATGGTCGAAAGCGACGATCCGCTGGATGCGGGCCTGGAGATCATGTGCCAGCCGCCGGGCAAAAAGCTGTCGACCCTGTCGCTGCTGTCGGGCGGCGAGCAGACGCTGACCGCGATGGCGCTGATCTTTGCGGTTTTCCTGTCCAATCCGGCGCCGATCTGTGTGCTGGACGAGGTCGACGCGCCGCTGGATGACGCTAACGTCACCCGCTTCTGCGACCTTCTGGACGAGATGTGCCGCCAGACTGACACCCGTTTCCTGATCATCACCCACCACGCTGTAACGATGGCGCGGATGGACCGGCTGTTTGGGGTCACCATGCAGGAAAAGGGCGTTAGCCAGCTGGTTTCAGTTGACCTGAAGAAAGCAGAGGCGATGGTGGCCTAAGGCAGAGGCACTACTGGGATTGGTGCTTTTGTTTTCGAATTTATTAGTGGAGTGACAAATGAATATGCTCAAAGCAATTGCCGCATCCGTGGTCTTGATGATCCCGGTTGCCGCGGCGGCCCAGAATGTAGTCGCCAAAACCGGCGACAGTGTTGCCGGTTTCTTCAAGGATGAGGGCGCCAAGGTCGAAGTAACCACGGACAGCGTAGGTGATCCCAAACTGAAAGTTGAGTATTACGGCAACGATTTCTCAGTCTATTACTACGGCTGCGACAACAACACCAACTGCGAGGCCATCCAGTTCTTTTCCGGCTATCAGACAGACGGCAGCGTGCGCCTGTCCAAGATCAACGAGTGGAACAATGAAAACCGTTTTGCCCGCGGCTATGTCTCGGAAGAGGGTTCAGCCCGGATCGAAATGGATGTGTTCCTGGGCAACAAGGGCATGAGCCCGGATGATTTTGCCGAGGCAGTGGGGATCTGGAACCGCGCAATGCTGGATTTCGAAGCTTTCATTGACTGGTGAACCCACGTGTCACCGGATCGTGACACCAGCTTAACAAGTGAACCGCTAAGGTAGGGGCATGAAATGGATCATGCCCCTTTTTCTATCTCTGATGGCAGGCAGCGCGTTGGCCGGCGATTGGCCGCTGCGGCCCGGCGACACGGTGTTGGCGCAGGACGAACTGGACGCGCTGTCAGGCCGGTCCTTTCGCTTTTATGATGGCGGAGAGTCTCTGTATGGCAGCGATGGCGCCTATGCTTATACTTACTCGGCGGAGAACGGCGGGGGCACCGCTTGGGGCACTTACCGGATTGCCGCAGATGGCAGCGTCTGCGTAGAGTTCGCCAACGGACTTGGCCGCTGCGATCTGTATGTGCGTAATGGAAGCCGGGTCATCCTGATTACCGAAAAGGGCGAGCGGTTCCCGGTCCGTTAAAGCTTCTGCAGCAGCGCCGGCGTCGGCCAGGCATCAGCGGGCAGGCCAAGGCGGGCTTGCTCTTTTTGCACTGCAATCCGGGTGCGGGCGCCAAGAATGCCGTCGATATCCCCAACGTTATGGCCGCGGGCCTGGAGTATCTGCTGCAACTGCTTCATCTGGGTGCCATTCAGCCCGCTTTCGGGTTGGCCGGCGCTAAAGGCTTCTGCGCCTTTCAACCGGTTGGCAAAGTAAGCAGCCGTGAGGACATAGGTAAAACTCTGGTTCCACTCAAAATAGACGTCAAAGTTAGGGTAAGCGAGGAAAGCCGGCCCCTTGTGGCCCTGCGGCAGCAGAAGCGACGCGCGCAAGGAGGGATCGGGGAGTTTGCCGTCCCGCGCCGAGACGCCCAGACCGCGCCACTGGGCCACGGATTTCTTGCGTCCAGTGCCTGTCAGCGTCAGATCCAGATCCTGAGGGATGATGACCTCTTGCAGCCAGGGCTGGCCCGGTTTCCAACCCAAATGGGACAGCATCCGCGCACCCGACATCAGCGCGTCGGCGGCAGAGGTTTTCAGACTGACCTGCCCATCGCCGTCGGCATCGACACCATGATCCAGAATATCCCCGGGCAGCATCTGTACCATGCCGATCTCGCCGGCCCAGGCGCCTGTTGTGCGTTTGGGATCGAAATTGCCCTGGTTGAACAGCTCCAGTGCCGAGAAGACCTGCGGCCGGAAAAGCTCCGGGCGGCGGCAGTCATGCGCCAGGGTGACAAGCGCATCGCGGGTGTTGAAATCGCCCTGATAGCCGCCATAGTCGGTCTCGAAGGCCCAGAACGCCAACAGCACACCGCGGTCAATGCCATAGGTGTTCTCAATCCGCTGGAAGGTGGCATCATGTTTTTGCGCCATCTGGCGGCCGCGCTTGATCCGGCTTTGCGAGATCAGGTGGCGGGTGAACTCGATGAAAGGTTTTTGGAACACACCCTGGGCACGGTCGGCCTTAAGCACGCGGGCATCTTTGCGGGTGCCTGAGAAGAAGGCGTTGACAGTGGACGTGTCATATCCGGCCTGCACCGCCTCGTCTTTCATCAGCTTAACAAAATTCTGAAAGCCGCCGCCGCATTGGGCAGTTGCCGCCGCAGGCAGCAGGCTTGCTGCAAGGACGAAGGGCATTAGGCGCATTGTTCCGGCGCTCCTTTGTCTGACCGCTCCCGCAGGGCCTTATGTGCTAGAAAACCGTGGCAATGGCAACCGTCAGGACAAGCGCAAGCGCCCAGGTCTGCCAAAGCAGGGTCACGGAGCGGGTGATGGTTTCGGCATTGGCGCTTTTGGCACCAAAGGCATGGACCCAGGGAAAATCGCGCATCTGCCCCTCATAGGATCGCGGGCCGGCCAGTGCGGTGTCCAGCGCCCGCGCCATGGCGGCTTCAGGCCAGCCGGCATTGGGCGACCGGTGCTTCCGGGCGTCTGCAGAAATTGCGCCCCAGTGGCGCAGCTGGCCGCTGGACAGGGCGATCAGCACCCCGGTAAGGCGGGCCGGGATCAGGTTCAACAGGTCGTCCAGACGGGCAGATGCCCAGCCGAAATCCTCATACCGGCTGGTACGGTAGCCGATCATGCTGTCGGCGGTGTTGACCATCTTGTAAGCAATCAGGCCCGGCAACCCGGCAATCAGAAACCAGAAGGCAGGGGCGATGACGCCGTCCGACATGTTCTCGGCGCCGCTTTCAATGGTAGAGCGGGCGGCTTGCGGCGCCGTCATGGCCGCGGTGTCGCGGCTGACGATCATGGCCACCGCTTGGCGGCCATCCTCCAGGCTGCTGCGCAGGCCCTTGGCAACGGCAGCAACATGTTCGATCAGCGAACGCTGGGCGATCAGGATGGCTGCCACCAGGATTTCCACCAGCGTGCCGGGCAGCGACAGCAGCTTGCCGGCGATAATGCCGCAAAGAACCAGCGCCAACGCCGCCAGCACGCCTTTGCCGCGGCGGTTTTGGCCGGTATTAAGCTTGCGGTCGAAGAAGCCGACTGCCTTGCCCATCAGCACCGCCGGATGGGTGATACGGGACCACAGCCATTTGGGCTCGCCGAAAACGGCATCCAGCACCAGGGCCACCGCGAGCATTGCCGCGGTAGTCATAGCGCGGCCTCCAGCCGGTCCCAGCCGTCAGCGGGCGGCAGGCCGAGGCGCAGATAGGTTTTGGAATAAGGGAAAATGCGGCTCCAGATGCGGGCGCGGGCAAGTTTATCCTGCCAGGCAGCAGCATCGTCAACATTGTAGAGCCTGAACAGATCGGTGCCGCCCACCAGGCTGGCGCCCTTGGCAAGCACCATTTCATCCAGCCGCGCCGCATCCGCCCGGAGCCGGCTGCGGGTGTCTCCGGCCCAGCCGTGGTCCTGCAGGGCCAGCGCGCCAGTTCGCAGGGCCGGGCCGGAGACGGCCCAAGGGCCTTGCCACGTTGACAGAGCGGCGATCAGTTTGGGATCGCCGATCGCAAAGCCGAGCCGCAGGCCGGCGAGGCCCCAGAATTTGCCAAAGCTTTTCAGGACAATCACGCCGGGGCGGGCGGCCATGCGAATCAGGCTCTCCGTTGGGCAGACGTCGCAAAAGCTTTCGTCGATAATAGTGAGCGGTGCGGTGAGCTGCTCTTCTTTCCACATCCGGCCGTCAGGGTTGTTCGGATGCACCGCGACACGGGCCTCAGCCGGGCCATCCACGCGAATCTTCCAGCCGCGGGCTTCAAAAGCAGCGGCGTGCTCGTTGTAAGTCGGCTTGCTGATCTGCACCCAGCGCGGCGCGGCCAGCGCAGGCAGGGCTGCGATCAGGGCTGATGCACCGGGGGCAGCCAGGACGGCGGCCTCATCCGGGATGTTCCAGAACGACCGCGCGGCGCGTTCCATATCGGTCAGCGCATCGGCGTCCGGAAGCGCGCCCCAATCTCCGGCAGTAAAGTCCGGCAGCGGATAGGGGTGCGGGTTGATACCGGTGGACAGGTCCATCCAATCGCTGCGGGTTCCGCCGAATTCTGCCATGGCAACGCCCAAATTACCGCCGTGGTCCCTGGATGGGGTTGCATTTTCATGCGGGAGTTCAAGCATCGCGGTAGCCACCGGTTGAATGTTGCTCCGAACGGATCGGACGTCAAATCAGACACAGCGGTTCATAAAGCAACCGGGACGGGGCGTGAACTCCCTAATTTTAGCGGTATCGTCCGGAATCGCCGGATTGGCGGCTGCCAGCGGCGGATCAGCCGCGCCGGTGCGGTTCTTGCCAGTCGATATCCGGATTGACCGGGATGATCCGGTGCGGGTTGATGGTGTCGTGGCTGTAGTAATAGTGGCGCACGATATGCTGCATGCCGACGGTTTCCGCCACGCCCGGCCATTGGTACAGCTCGCGGGTGTAGGCCCAAAGGTTCGGGTAGTCTGCCAACCGCTTGCGGTTGCACTTGAAATGCACGTGATAGACCGGATCAAACCGCAGGAGTGTGGTGAACAGCCGCCAGTCGGCCTCGGTCACGCGGTCCCCCAGCAGGTAGCGGTGTTGCGACAGCAGGTCCTCCAGCCAGTCCAGGCTTTCAAACAGCGGCTTGACTGCGGTGTCATAAGCCTCTTGCGTGGTGGCAAAGCCGCATTTGTATACGCCGTTGTTTATGGTGCTGTAAATGCGGGCGTTCACGGCCTCGATCGGCTCCCGCAGCTCTTCCGGCCAGTAATCGCCGGTGTTGCCGGTGATCCCGTTGAACGCTGAGTTGAGCATTCGGATGATCTCGGCGCTTTCGTTGGAAACGATCGTATTCTGTTCCTTGTCCCACAGAACCGGCACGGTCACCCGGCCGGTATAGCCTGCATCGGCGCGGGTGTAGATCTGGTGCATATGGGAACTGCCGAACAGAGTGTCGCCGGTGGCGCCATGGTCATCCCTGTCAAAGGTCCAGCCTTCGCCTAGCATATCGGGATGCACAACGGAAAAGGATATATGATCCTCCAGCCCCTTCAGCTTGAGGAAGATCAGCGTGCGGTGGGCCCAGGGGCAGGCGAGCGAGACAAAAAGGTGATAGCGTCCGCTTGCTGCCGGGAAGCCGCCTTTGCCCGAAGGACCGGCGCTGCCATCGGCTGTGATCCAGTTGCGGAACTGCGATTCGCTGCGTTTGAACGCGCCGCCATTGGATTTGGTATCATACCACTTGTCGTGCCATTTCCCGTCGATCAAAAGGCCCATCGGGTCTGCTCCTGCTGCTGTGCGCAGGAAACATAGACCTGCTCAGGCCGGGTGCCTATGCAGTGCAGCGCGCAAGCCCTCTGCGCCACTGCACAAGAGCAACAAAATTGCGCGACCGTCAAATTTCCGAAAATGTTCACTTGATTTTATATATTTGTGACGCACCGTTGAAAGAAGGACCCGAGAGACCCTAAGCATTTGGAAGGCCGGAACGATGAATACCTATGTGCCCAAAGCCGTGCAGGAAGCGCTGGACACCGCCCGCCTTCAGGGGATGCGCAAGAAAAGCCGTTTGCGGGTAATGGCGGACAATGAGCTGGTCCCGGTTCTGCGGATGTGGAAGACGGGTTTTTCGGTTGAGGCAGAGACCGCGCCGATGCTGCGCGGGCTGGTCGATCTTTACGAGGGAGCGCGGCACCTGTCGCAATGCCTGATCGTTGCCAGCGAAGAAGAGGGCGGCGAGATGCGCTATGAATTCAAGCGCTCAACACCCGCTGCGGACAGGGCACCGCTGGATTTCTACAAATCCCCGGACGCACCTGCCGGGCTGATCCCCTTCGACCAGTCGCAGGGCAAGATCTGAGCCGCTGGCTCAGGGACGGATTTCAATCTCCGTCCCGATTTCTGCCAGGCGCCACAGCGTTTCCATCTGTTCATTGGTGACAGCGATGCAGCCGGCGGTCCAATCGCCGGGCAGGGTGATCAGATCGCCCACCGAATTCGGCTGTCCATGAATGAAGATGTCGCCGCCGGGGCTGACCCCGGCCGCTTGGGCCTGCTTCCTGTCTTCGGGTTGCGGATAGTTGATTCCCAGCGACAGATGATAGGCACTGTTGGGGTTGCGCCGGTCGATCAGGAATTTGCCTTCGGGCGTTTTTCCGTCACCTTCCTGAAACTTGTCACCTGCCGGTTCGAACCCTAGCGCAATGGGGAACTCCAGCACCGTCTCACCCGCCCGGCTGGCGGTCAGGCGGCGGGCGGATTTTTCGATCAGGATGCGGTCGATCCGCTCCACCGCCGCGGCCTGTGGCGGTGGAGCGGGCCGCGGTGCAAAAGCCTGCCAGGCGGCCCAGGCGGCGCCGGTCAGAACAACCAGCGCCAGAAGACGCAGCAGGCGCTTCATGGTTACTGCAGATCCGAGAAGGCTGTAGTCAGGCGGCGGCAGGCTTCCTCCACCCGTGACCGCTGGGTGGCCAGGTTGAAGCGTTCCATGAGTTCGCCGCCGGTGCCGAAACCGTCGCCGGGCGAAGTCGCGATCTTTGCGTCTTCGCGCAGCCGTTTGATGAATTCCTCGCGGCTCATACCGGTGCCGGAGAAATCCACCCAGGCCAGATAGGTCGATTGCAGCGGCAGTGATTTCAGCCCCGGCAGGGCGTTCACGGTCGCGTCAAACAGTCTTCGGTTACCTTCCAGGTGGGCGACCTGGGCATCCACCCATTCGGCGCCCTCGGGAGAATACGCGGCGGTGATCATCGCAACACCAAGCGCGCTGGGATCATAGTCCAGCGTGTTCTGCCGGTGCCGCATTGCGGCGCGCAGCTCCGGGTCTGGAATGATCATGTTGCCGGTCCGTTGGCCGGCAATATTGAAGGTTTTCGAAGGCGCGGTCAGGGTCACAGTCCAGGCGCGTGCGTCGGGGGCCGCCACGTCCATCGGCACAAAAGTGCTGCCAGAATAGACTAGGTCATGGTGAATTTCGTCGGAGATCAGAATTAACCCGTTGCGCTTGGCGAACTCTGCCACTGCGCGCAGTTCCTCGGCGGTCCAGACCCGGCCTGAAGGGTTTTGCGGCGAGCACCACAGCAGCAGCTTCTCGGTTCCGTTCAGGCGCGATTGCGCATCGTCGAGGTCCAGATTGTAGGTGTCGCCGTCGCGCGCCAGCGGGCATTCGGTAACCTTGCGCCCCGACTTGTTCACCTTGTGCGCAAACTCATGATAAACGGGCGAGAAGATAACAGCGCCATCACCGGGCTGGCTCCAGACATCCAGGCAGAGGGCAATGGCATTGCCCAGCCCTTGCGATGTCAGTACCCAATCGGTTTCAATGTCCCAGCTGTGGCGGGTTTTCATCCACCATTGAACCGCCTGTAGATACTCCAGGTGCTGCCAGGAATAGCCGAAGACACCATGTTCGGCGGCGGCTTTGACGGCATCAATCACGCAAGGCGCAGTTTCATAGTCGGAATCCGCCGTCCACATCGCCAGACCGTCCTGCGCCGGGATGCCGTACAGTTTCTCCATCTTGTCCCATTTCGAACTGTGAGTGCCGCAGCGGTCGGTGATTTTGTCAAAATTCATGTGGTGAATTCCCGTGTCGTTGCCCGTAACTTTGCATGCGAAGCTAGCCGCTGCAGCGGCACGCGCAAGGGGGCGTTGCGATGGCGCTGCTGATCGCATACATGAAGCGCATGAAACGACCGATCCTGATCCATCCCGATCCCCGCCTGAAAAAGGTCTGTGTGCCTGTGCCGGACCTGAGCGATGATTTGCGCGTGCTGGCGGATGACATGCTGGAAACCATGTATGCAGCCCCCGGCATTGGCCTGGCGGCGCCGCAGATCGGTATTCTGCAACGGCTGATCGTGCTGGATTGCGTTAAGGAAGAGGACGGCGATGCGCGCCCCTTGGTGATGTTCAACCCGCAGGTCCTGTCGTCGTCGGACGACACCAACGTCTATGAGGAAGGCTGCCTGTCGATCCCGGACCAGTATGCCGAAGTGACCCGTCCCAGGGTCGTAGAAGTCGAATGGATGGATCGCGACGGCAATGCGCAGCGCGAGACCTTCGACGGGCTTTGGGCCACTTGCGTGCAGCATGAGATCGACCACTTGAACGGCAAGCTGTTCATCGATTACCTGAAACCGCTGAAGCGCCAGATGATCACCCGCAAGATGCAGAAGCTGAAGCGCGAACGCGCCCGCGCCTGAGGAAACATCAGACATGACCGTCCGCACCTGCCTGCCCTGGCCTGACAAGCGCCTGCGCACCAAGGCCGAAGACGTGAGCGAAATCACCAGTGAGATTCGTGAAATCTGGAACGACATGGTTGATACTATGGATGCGATGCCGGGCGTGGGCCTGGCCGCCAACCAGATCGGCGTGATGCTGCGGCTGGCAGTGGTGGACGGCTCCAGCGAACGCGGCCGCGCGGTGAAGCTGGCCAACCCGGAGATCCTGCACGCCTCGATCGAACTGCGAGAGCATGACGAAGCCAGCCCCAATCTACCGGGCGTCTCAGCCAAGATTAAACGCCCGCGTGCCGTGACCGTCCGTTTCATCAACGAACAGGGCATAGTTGACCGCAAGGATTTTATCGGGATTGAGGCGACCTCGGTACAGCATCAGATCGATCATCTGAACGGCAGGATGTATTTCGACCGTCTAAGCAAGGTGAAACGCGACATGCTGATCCGCAAGGCGAAAAAGCTGAACGGCTGAGGCCGGATTTCATTTCCCGGGCCGCTTGGGCCCGGTTCGCGCCCGGCCCCGTCCCCAGGACGGACGCGAAACTGCGTAAGGCCCGTTTTGACGGCTGCGGGCAAGGCAACCGGGGCAGGGGATGCAGATGCGTATTATCTTCATGGGAACGCCTGATTTTTCGGTGCCGGTGCTGGATGCGCTGGTCGATGCAGGGCACGAAATTGCCGCCGTTTACTGCCAGCCTCCCCGGCCTGCAGGCCGCGGCAAGAAGGACCGGCCCGCGCCCGTCCACGCCCGCGCCGCGGCCTTGGGACTGGAAGTGCGCCATCCAGTTTCTCTGAAAGGGGCAGAAGAACAGGAAGCCTTTGCAGCTTTTAATGCGGATGTGGCGGTGGTTGTGGCCTACGGTCTGATCCTGCCGCAGGCGGTTCTGGACGCACCCGAACATGGCTGCCTGAACATCCACGCCAGCCTCTTGCCGCGCTGGCGCGGTGCGGCGCCGATCCACCGGGCGATCATGGCGGGTGATCCGGAAACCGGCATTTGCATCATGCAGATGGAGGCAGGGTTGGACACCGGTCCAGTGCTGCTGCGGGAGGCCACCGCAGTCGGGGACGGGGAAACCACCGCCCAGCTGCATGACCGGCTGTCGGAGATGGGCGCTGCGCTGATCGTGGACGCCCTAAGCCGCCTGGCAGAGCTGACGCCTGAGGAGCAGCCGGAGGCGGGTGTTACCTATGCCGAAAAGATCGACAAAGGCGAGGCGCAGATAAACTGGACCCGTCCGGCGGCTGAAGTGGACCGTCAGATTCGCGGGCTGTCGCCCTTCCCCGGTGCCTGGTGCGAAATCGAGGGCCAGCGGGTCAAGCTGCTGGCGTCGCGTTTGGCAAAGGGTCAAGGCGCGCCGGGCGAAGTTCTGGATGACAATCTGACAATCGCTTGCGGGTCCGGGGCGGTCCAGCTGTTGCGCTTGCAACGGGCAGGTAAAAGCGCGCAGGATCCTGAAGTATTCTTACGTGGCTACCCTGTTTCGAAGGGCTGCCGCCTGTAACCTGGAGCCCGGCATGATTCTGACCCTGATGGGCACCGTGGTGATTGCCGGTATTGTCGGCTACGCTTCTGAACGCAGCGGCTTTACCAGCAATGGCTATGTGCCATCGATCATCATTTGCACTGGTGGTGCGTTCCTGTTCTATTTCATGCGGCTGATGTTCGGCATCGGCTTCAGCGCGCCGGGCTGGAATGCGATTGCCTCTTCCATCGGGGCCTTGGTGATCGTTCCGACCCATTGGCGCAGATAGGGAGATTGCTATGCCCGTTCTTGCATTGATTATCATCGGCGCTGCGGCAGGTTTCCTGGCGACCCGGCTGATGCGGCTTGAAACCGATATTATCACAACTGTTGTGATTGGCATGGCCGGTGCATTGATCGGCGGGCTGGTGCTGCGCGCCCTGCTGGCGGTCATGGGGTTCATGGCCGGCTTTGCCGGCGCGGTACTGGGCGCTTTGGTGCTGATCTGGCTTTGGCAGCGTTATCTGCAAAAGTAATCCCGGCTGAGGCACACAGGCCACAGCCGAAGGGAGAACGGGCGATTTCTGCTGCACCGGTCCGCTGAATGAATACAATATCTCAACCGCTGAGCAATGCGGTGGAAAATCGAGGCAGAGGGCATTTGCAGATGACACAGGACAGCGGCCAGCCCGGCGCGCCGAACGTGGTGGTTGTGACCACCATGAAGGATGAAGGCGCCTATATTCTCGACTGGATCAGCCACTACAAATCCATTGGTGTCAGCGATTTTGTCATCTTCACCAATGAATGCTCCGATCCCACGGACCATATCCTGCGCTGTCTGCACCGGATGGGTGTAATCGAACACCGGTTCAGCCGGGTTGTGCGCCGCGGCCCGCACAAAAGCGCACTGATGTGGGCGGAGTACGAGCCCAAGGTGAACAATGCCGACTGGGTTCTGGTGATCGACGTCGATGAATATCTGCAGATCAATTCCGGTGACGGCACGTTGCCGGGGCTGCTGGCAGAGCGGGCGGATGCAGATGCGGTTTCCTTTGTTTGGCGCATTTTCGGCAATGCGGGTGTTGGACCTGTGGATCACCCCCCTGTGCCTCAGGCCTTTGTGCTGGCTGAACCCGCGGCGGGGCTCCCGGATGAACACCGTTTCTTCAAGACCGCGTTCCGCAAAAATGGGAAATTCACCCGTATGGGGGTTCACCGCCCTTTTCTTGCGGACACGGCGGGCGAGGTGAACTGGCAGCTTGCCGATGGCACACGCCTGCCGGAGGATGAGCTGGAAGGCGCCCTGTACGTGCGCGGCGGCTACGGCTATTCTGCAGCGCAGCTCAACCACTATGCGCTGCGGTCGCGTGACGGGTTCCTGAACAAGAAAGCGCGTGGCCGGGCAAACCACTTCACCTCCTCCATCGAGCCAGGCTACTGGCACAAGTTTGATAAGAATGAAGAAGAAGACCGGCGGCTGGCGGACAATTTCTCAGCCGCGCTGCAGATCAAGGAAGATCTGCTGCAAGACGACAATCTGCGGGAATACCATGAAATGGCGCTGGTCTGGCATCGGCGCAAGGGCCGGAAAGCCAGGATCAGCAAGGACGGCCAGGAGTTTCTGAACTCGTTGGCTGACAGCCGCAAAACCGCCTGATTGCGGCTGATTGGTAGCGGGCGCCATTCGTGTCAGCGCGTCTTGGCTTCCGGTGGCGGCAGATTGAGCAGCCTTGCTCCGCAGCAGCCGCGTATCTGATTGCGCTGGTGACAGTTTCCGGATCCGGGTTGTGAAGATTGGGTTCACAATCAGGTAATTCCGGTTGATTGGAGGAAGGCGCCCATTGTTCTGACCGCAAGTCGGTCTTAGCTGCGCGGCGGGCGGCTTTTGTAGACAGGCAGGTGCCAGCCGAACAGGATGGAACCTGCCCGCAATGTCCAGCACACCCCGGCGCAGGCCAGCAGGGCAAACCGCACCTCCAGTCCCAGCCAGATCATCATAACGGCAGTGATCGCTCCTGCCATGGCGCAGGAGATGTACAGCTCACCCTGTTTCAACACCAATGGCACCTCGTTGCAGACGACGTCGCGCATCAAACCGCCCATGGTTCCGGTAGCCATGCCCATCAGCACGGTGATCACCGGCGGGCTGTCCAGCGCCAGCGCGGCACCTGTCCCCGCGGGGACAGCCACGGCCAGCGCAAAACTGTCGAGCCACACGACCCAGCGCAACCGGCTTTCCAGCAGATGCGCAGTGAAGAACACGGCCACCGCTGCAAAGGCCGCAAGCAGGATGTAATTCGGGTTGCCGATCCAAAACACCGGATTGCGGTCCAAAAGCAGGTCGCGCAGCGTGCCGCCGCCAAGCGCAGTCAGGCAGGCAACAAAAGCAAAGCCGACGATATCCAGCTGTGCCCGGCTGGCTACCAGTGCGCCGGATAGGGCAAAAACCAGAACAGAAGCGTAATCCAGCAGCGCCAGAAATGTCATGGGCAGTGCGCTTGCATCAGGCGCTCTTCTTTTTCTTGAAGGGCGCCATGCCCGCGCGGGCCAGTTCATCCGCGCGTTCGTTCTCCAGGTGGCCGGCGTGGCCCTTGACCCATTCCCAAGTCACTTTGTGGCGGGCTTGCGCTTCGTCCAGGCGCTGCCACAGCTCGACGTTCTTGACCGGCTTCTTGCTGGAGGTTTTCCAGCCGTTTCTCTTCCAGCCGAAGATCCAGCCGGTGACGCCGTTCTTCACATAGGCCGAGTCGGTCACCACGGTGAGCGTGGACGGGCGCGCCAGGCTTTCCAGCGCGTTAATCGCCGCCAGCAGCTCCATCCGGTTATTGGTGGTCTCGGCTTCGCCACCCTTCAGTTCTTTCTCCTTGACGACGGTGTCTCCATCCATCGCACGCAGCAACGCACCCCATCCGCCGGGGCCGGGGTTGCCGGAGCAAGCGCCATCGGTATAGGCAAACAGCTCAGCCATGGGCGGTCACCAGAATGAAGGGGGCCATGGTGCCATCCAGGCCCTCAGCCTCGCCGAATTTGCGGGTTTTCACGTCAAAGCCAGTCTGTTCCAGAAGCTGCACCAGTTCGTCCTCGGAGTAATAGGTATAGAGGCGGCCGATACCGTCGCGGGCTTCGCCTTCCCCCAGTTTCATGCCGATGTGAAACACACCGCCGGGTTTCAGCGCCTGCTTGAGGGCTGCCAGATGCCGGGGCATATCGGCGCGCGGGGCGTGCAGCAAGCTGAAATTTGCCCAGATGCCATCATAGATCGCGGTGCCTCCGATCTGATCGAAGGTCGCCCGGCGGGCGTTGACGCCAGCGTGCTGGTCCGCCAATGCGACCATCTCGGCAGAGGCATCCAGCGCGTCAGCTTGCAGGCCGGATTGGGCCATGCACGCAGCGGCAGTACCGGGGCCGCAGCCAAGATCAAGCACCCGGCCACCCTTGGGGCAGGCTTCGATGAAGGCCGCCAGGCTTGGGTCGTTTCCGGCTTGCTCATCTGTCAGTGCGGCATAATCTGCGGCGCGGCTATCGTAGACGCGGATGGTTTCTGAATCGGTCATACTGCGGTCTCCGTAGGCTCAGGCGCGTTCCAACGCTAGCCGGGCTGCGAGGCCTGCAAACACGGCGGCGAAGCCTCGGCTCATCCATTTCAGCACCCGCTCGCTGTTCAGCAGATAATTGCGGGCCTGTGCGGCAAACAGTCCGTAGAACACAAAAATGACGAAGGTCATCATCATGAACACCAGTCCCAGAACGGACATCTCCAGCGTTGCGCTGGCGGGGGTGCCGCTCAGGAACGGCGGCAGCAGCGCCAGAAAGAATACCGACAGTTTGGGGTTCAGAATGTTGATCAGCGCTCCGCGCCAGGCGATGGTCCAGCCGGGCTGGCTGGTACGCTTAGAGCTGACGGCCAGGACGCCGCCGCTGCGCAGGGCCTGCCAGGCCAGATAAAGCAGATAGGCAACGCCTGCGGCCTTGACCATCTGGAACAGCAGCGCCGAACTGTGCAGGACCGCCGCCAGCCCGAGGGTTGCTGCAGCCAAATGCGGAAGAATGCCGAAGGTGCAGCCAAGCGCAGCCCAGATCGCAGCGCGGCGGCCTTGGCCGAGGCCCAGGGCCAATGTGTAAATGACGCCGGTACCCGGGGCGAGGACAACAACAAAGGCGGTGATCAGAAATTGCAGGGTAATCATCAATGCGGCTCCTGAAAAAATGTCCGAGTGCTTTTGGGTAACATGAATAGCGTACCGCAGGCGTGTTTTCTGTGACTTTCGCCGCAATCCAGCCGCGTGTCGTCAGGCGGTTTCGCGCAACACCTTGGGCACCTTGAATTCCACGGTTTCGACAGCGGTTTCCACTACCTCGACCGTCACGTCGTAGCGGCCGCGGAAGGCGTCGATCACTTCGTTGACCAGCAGTTCCGGGGCCGAGGCGCCGGCGGTGATGGCAACCGAGCGGATGCCCTCCAGCGCGCGCCAGTCGATGTTGTCCGCGCGTTGCACCAGTTGGGCGTAATCGCAGCCGTTTTTGGCGCCGACCTCGACCAGGCGGCGGGAATTCGAGGAGTTCGGCGCCCCGACCACCAACAGAGCGTCTGCTTTGGGCGCCACCGACTTCACCGCCTCCTGGCGGTTGGTGGTGGCGTAGCAGATGTCTTCCTTGTGCGGGCCGGTAATGTTCGGGAACCGCTGGTGCAATGCTGCCACGATGCCCTTGGTGTCATCGACCGACAGGGTGGTCTGGGTGACATAGGCCAGCTGATCCGAGTCGCGAACCTCCACCGCGGCCACGTCCTCGACGGTTTCCACCAGCAGCACCTCGCCGTCGGGCAGCTGTCCCATGGTGCCGATGGTTTCAGGGTGGCCCTTGTGGCCGATCATGATCATCTGCAGGCCGGCTTCGGCGTGGCGCTGGGCCTCGATATGCACCTTGGAGACCAGCGGGCAGGTGGCATCGACATAGACCATTTCGCGGCGGCCGGCCTCAGCCGGGACTGATTTCGGAACCCCGTGGGCGGAAAAGATCACCGGGCGGTCATCAGGGCATTCGTCCAGCTCCTCGACAAACACCGCGCCCTTGTCGCGCAACGAGTCGACGACGAATTTGTTGTGCACGATTTCGTGGCGCACATAGACCGGCGCCCCCCATTTACCGATCGCCATTTCGACAATCTTGATGGCGCGGTCCACTCCGGCGCAAAAGCCGCGCGGCGCAGCAAGGTAGAGTGTCAGGGCTGGCTTGGTCATTGGCGTCTCCTTATGGCCAGAGGTAAGCGGTTCGGGCCGTAAGGTCCAGTGCCGGCGGGGCCGCAGCCGGTGCCTGCGGAACTTGCCGCGGCGACCGGCCGCAAATAGGCCGGAAGTGCCGCGCGGACAGCGGTGATTGTATGAAAAAGACAATTTCTGCCTTTAACAGGCAGCGGCTGGCGCGGCCGTTCAGGCGGCCCCGCCCAAGCTCAAAGCAGCTTATTGATGCCGGCGGATCCACCGGTTCAGGGCACTGCCGTCACGCTGGATGCGCCACACGCAACAATACGGGCAACCCGCCGCAATCAGACCAATAGTCAAGCGGGGGAACGCGCTGTCCGGAACAAGGCGCCACCCCATCAGGCGCCTTGTTCCGGCAGGTTTTTCTTAGCCGTGCGCAGCGGTCGCTGAACGCGGTTCGCTTTGCTCGCGCGGCGGGCGGCCGATGACATCGCGCAGTTCTTCCAGCTCGATGAAATTGTCAGCCTGGCGGCGCAGATCGTCCGAGATCATAGGCGGCTGGCTGCGGATGGTAGACACCACCGAGACACGCACGCCCTGGCGCTGCAGGCTGGCAATCAGCGGCCGGAAATCGCCATCGCCTGAGAACAGCACGATATGATCCACCCGCGGGGCCAATTCCATGGCATCGACGGTAAGCTCGATATCCATGTTGCCTTTGACTTTGCGGCGGCCCATGCTGTCGGTGTATTCCTTGGCCGGTTTGGTGACCATGGTGAAGCCATTGTAATGCAGCCAGTCGACCAACGGGCGGATCGGTGAATACTCGTCATTCTCCAGCAGGGCAGTGTAATAAAAGGCCCGCAGAAGCTTGCCGCGGCGCATGAATTCCTGCCGCAAAAGCTTATAGTCGATGTCAAACCCAAGCGCCTTAGCTGCGGCGTACAGGTTCGACCCGTCTATGAACAGCGCAAGCCGTTCGTCTTTATAAAACATAAAATGTTCCTTCCGGTATAACCGTCCCGGCCGGGTGTTCCGTGAGTGAGTGCTTGAAATCAGCGGGACGGGTGGACTTAATGTAAGTTATTTGTCATCTGCCGCAAGTATACTGCCATTCTGAAATAGGGTCAAAAATGGCCGGAAACCGGAAAACGTCGCTCATCGCGCTTGGCGGCAACCTGCCTGTTGAGGCAGATGCGCCGCAAGCCACCTTGTCAAAGGCTCTTGCCGCTTTGCAATCGGATGATGTTGTGCTGCGCTGCATCTCGCGGTTCTTTCAGACGCCCTGTTTCCCGGCAGGGGCGGGGCCGGATTATGTGAACGCCGCGGTTACGGTTGAGACGTCTTTGTCCGCGCGCGCGCTGCTGGCGCGCTTGCATGAGATTGAAGCGCAGTTCGCGCGGGTGCGCCAGCAGCGCTGGGGGATGCGTACGCTTGATCTGGATCTGATCGACCATGGCGGCGCGGTGCTGCCGGACGCGGAGGGGTTTGCCCGCTGGCAGGGGCTGCCGCTGGAGACCCAGATGCAGGAGGCGCCAGGGCAGCTGATCCTGCCGCATCCGCGCATTCAGGACCGCGCCTTTGTGCTGGTGCCGCTTTGCGATATTGCCCCGCGCTGGCGCCACCCGGTGCTGCAGAAAACTGCCGCCGGGCTGCTGGCGGAATTGCCACCGGAAGATGTGGCAGAGGTCACGCCGTTGCAGGACGCGTGATGCGGTGTTTTCCGCTCTTGTCAAGGGAAAGGTTTGGGCGTAAATGTCTGCCTTCTGGACCCGGAATGATATGGAGAGTCGCTGATGGCCCGCGTGACGGTTGAAGATTGCGTAGACAAGGTGCCCAACCGCTTTGAGCTGGTGATGCTGGCAGCGCATCGCGCCCGCGAAATCTCGGCTGGAGCCCCAATCACTGTGGACCGCGACAACGACAAAAACCCGGTCGTTTCCTTGCGTGAAATCGCTGACGAGACTCAAAGCGCAGACGATCTGCGCGAGCGTCTGATCGAAGGCAACCAGACTCAAATCGAAGTCGATGAGCCGGAAGAAGATTCGATGGCTCTGCTGATGGGCGCGGATCACGACAAGCCCGCCGATGACGATATGTCTGAAGAGAAACTGCTGCGCGCGCTGATGGAGGCCCAGGGCCAGGGCTGAGGCATACGCTGACGAATTTGAGGCTGCGGACCGGACATGAACTCCCCCGATATTTCCGCTGGAGATCTGCTTGCTCTGGTCCGCAACTACAACCCAAAGACAAATGCGGACAGGATTGCTGAAGCTTTTGCATTCGGCGAGCAGATGCATGAAGGGCAATACCGCCATTCGGGCGAACCCTATTTCACGCATCCGGTGGCCGTTGCCGCCATCCTGACCGAACAGCGCCTGGATGATGCAACAATCATCACCGCGCTTTTGCATGACACCATCGAAGACACCAAGGCCTCTTACGAGGAGGTAACCCGCCGTTTTGGCGATGAGGTGGCGATGCTGGTCGATGGCGTCACCAAGCTGACCAATCTGCAGCTCAGCAGCCGCGAGACCAAGCAGGCTGAAAACTTCCGCAAGCTGTTCATGGCAATGTCCAAGGACCTGCGGGTGATCCTGGTCAAGCTCGCCGACCGGCTGCACAACATGCGCACAATCAAGGCGATGCGCCCGGAAAAGCAGGCCCAGAAGGCGCGCGAGACGATGGACATCTATGCGCCGCTGGCGGGCCGCATGGGGATGCAGTGGATGCGCGAAGAGCTGGAGGATCTGGCCTTCCGCGTGCTCAACGCCGAAGGGCGTCAGTCGATCATCCGCCGCTTTGTGACCCTGCAGCGCGAAACAGGCGATGTGATCCACCGGATTACCGGCGACATGCGGCTGGAGCTGGAAAAGACCGGGATCGAGGCCGAAGTGTTCGGCCGCGCCAAGAAGCCCTATTCGATCTGGCGCAAGATGCAGGCCAAGGATCAGGGCTTTTCGCGGCTCTCTGATATCTACGGTTTCCGGGTAATCACCCTGTCGGAAGAGGACGCCTACCGCGCGCTGGGCGCCATCCACCAGCGCTGGCGGGCGGTGCCGGGCCGGTTCAAGGATTACATCAGCCAGCCGAAATCCAATGGCTACCGCTCAATCCACACCACAGTGTCGGGCCGCGACGGCAAGCGGGTTGAGGTGCAGATCCGCACCCGGCAGATGCACGATGTGGCCGAAACCGGGGTTGCGGCGCATTGGTCTTACCGCGACGGTGTGCGGACGGAGAACCCCTTTGCCGTGGATCCGGCCAAGTGGATCGCCTCGCTGACCGAGCAATTCGACGCCGAGGATGATCACGATGAATTCCTCGAGGCGGTGAAGCTCGAGATGTATTCGGACCAGGTGTTCTGCTTCACGCCAAAGGGCGATGTGATCAAACTGCCGAAAGGTGCGACGCCGATCGACTTTGCCTATGCCATCCACACCCGCATCGGCCATGCCTGCGTCGGCGCCAAGGTAGACGGGATCCGGGTGCCGCTGTGGACCCGGCTGCGCAATGGCCAGTCTGTGGATGTGATCACCGCCGAGGGCCAGACCCCGCAGGTCAGCTGGCTGGAGATTGCCACCACCGGCAAGGCCCGCACTGCGATCCGCCGCGCCCTGCGCGAAGCGGACCGGGCGCGGTTTGTGAAGCTGGGCCATGAACTGGCGCGCTCGGCTTTTGAACATGTCGGCAAGAAAGCCACCGACAAAGCGTTGGAAACCGCAGCGCGCGCCTTGCGGGCAGGCGGGGTGAATGAGCTGCTGGCGCGGCTTGGCGCGGCAGAGATCACCGCGCATGACGTGGTGCAATCGGTTTATCCGGAACTGACCACCACTGGCGATGGCGACGAAATCTCTCCGCGCCGCGCGGTGGTCGGCCTGGAGCCGGGTCAAAGCTTTGAGCGGGCACCCTGCTGCCAGCCGCTGCCGGGTGAGCGCATCATTGGTATTACCTACCGCGGCCGCGGGGTTGTCGTGCATTCTGCGGATTGCGACAAGCTGGGCGAGTTTGAGGACCAGCCGGAACGCTGGATGGATGTGCAATGGCATAGCGGCACCCACCCGGCGGCTTATGGCACCACGCTTGAACTGACCATTGGCAATGACGCCGGTGTGCTGGGGCGCATTTGCACATTGATTGGCGAGAAAAAGGCCAATATCTCGGACCTTGAATTTGTCGACAGGAAACCAGACTTTTACCGGCTTATGATCAATGTGGAGCTGCGGGATGTGGAACAGCTGCACTCGCTGATGCTGACGCTTGAAGCCGAAAGCGATGTTGCCGCGGTGGCGCGGTTCCGGAACAAGCCGGAAGAACGCCATTTTCCGGGATAAGCCGCTGAAATTTTGAGCCGGGAACTGGGAAGGACGCACAGCTTTGGTATTCAGGCGCCGGGACAGACGTCCGCCCCTCCGGGCGCTGGCGAATTTTCTCTGGCCGCGCGGCGGCTGGGGAAGGGCGTTCCTGTATGTAAAGCACCGGGTGCGGCGTCTGCCCGATTCGCCCGAGCGCATCGCCCGCGGCATCTGGGCCGGAGTGTTCACCACCTTCACGCCTTTTTACGGGCTGCATTTTCTTGTGGCGGCGATCGTTTCCCGGCTGATGAACGGAAATATTCTTGCCTCGCTCAGTGCCACCTTCTTTGGCAACCCGCTGACCTATGTGCCGATCGGAGTGGCCTCGCTGCAGACCGGGCATTGGATCCTGGGCACCGAGTTCGACGAGGAAGTCGACAAATCCCTGGTTGGCAAATTCATGGCAGCCGGCGGCGACCTGAAGGACAACCTGATTGCGCTGTTCAACGACCGGCCCGCCGATTGGCAGGGCCTGTATTTGTTCTACAACGAAGTGTTCTACCCTTACATGATCGGCGGCATCATCCCGGGCATTATCACGGCCACGGTCTGCTATGTGCTAAGCCTTCCGGTGATCCGCGTCTACCAGCAGCGCCGGCGGTCCAAGATCAAGGCCAAGTTCGAGGCAATCAAACAACGGGCAGAAGTCGGGACTGACGCCTGACCCGTGCAGCCGGATTGTACCATTATCACTTGCGGGGTTGCTCTTGCCGGGCTGGTGTCTAGTCTTTGGTTAAAGCTTTGACTTCAGACGGATGAGACAGCTGTCATGACACAGAACAAATTGCGCCTGGGCGTGAACATTGACCATGTTGCCACCGTGCGCAACGCCCGCGGCGGTGCCTATCCGGACCCGGTCCGCGCCGCGAAGCTGGCCGAGGAGGCTGGCGCAGACGGGATCACGGCGCACCTGCGCGAAGACCGCCGCCATATCACTGATGCAGATATCGACGGGTTGATGGAAGCGCTGACCGTGCCGCTGAATTTCGAGATGGCAGCGACCGAGGAAATGCAGCAGATCGCCTTGCGCCACAAGCCGCACGCGGTTTGCATCGTGCCGGAAAAACGCGAGGAACGCACCACTGAAGGCGGGCTCGAAGTCGCCCGTGAAGAAAACCGTCTGGCCCATTACATCGCGCCCTTGCGCGATGCGGGCTGCCGGGTGTCGATCTTCATTGCGGCTGACAAAATGCAGATCGAAGCCGCGCACCGGATCGGTGCCGAGGTGATCGAACTGCACACGGGCGCCTATTGCGACTATCACGCCGAGGGCAAGGCCGAGGACCGCGACCGCGAACTGGAAGCACTGCGCGAGATGTCCGCGTTTGCCCATTCGCTGGGGCTGGAAGTGCATGCAGGTCATGGCCTCACCTATGAAACAGTAAAGCCGGTGGCGGCCTTTCCCGAGGTGAAGGAGCTGAATATCGGCCACTTCCTGATCGGCGAGGCGGTCTTCCGCGGGCTGACCCCTGCAGTGCAGGAAATGCGCCGGCTGATGGATGATGCACGGGGGTAACGCGGCTATGCCAGTCAATCTGATCCGCTACGGGCTGCTGTGGATGGCGGCCTCAGTCGCGATGCTTTTGCTGGGATTGGTGCTTGCACAGTTCGGGGTCGGTTTGCCGGCCGGGCTGGCAACGGTTCTGCCGCCGATGTTTGCTGCGGTTCTTGAAGGGATCCGAATTGCCGATTCAACCCGGGCGCCGCTGGCAGGTAAAACGGCCTGGATCAACGCTGCGGCGATGACCGGGGTGGTGGCCGTGCTGACCATCATTCAGCTGCCGCTCTACTGGAACTCGCCAATGGTCGCCGAGGCGCGGGAGACCATTCCAATTGTTTTCCTGGCCGGAATTTTCCTGCTGCTTCTGGCAGTCATCCTGATGGTCAATCGCCTGTTTTTGGCACATGGCATCAAGCTGGGGTTGAAGCGGTTGGAAGAATGATCCTGGGTGTTGGAACCGATCTCGCCAATATCGAGCGCATCCAGCGCACGCTGGACCGTTTCGGCGACAGGTTCCGCAACCGGGTTTTCACCGAAACCGAACAGAAGAAGGCCGAACGCCGCCGCGACGTGGCGGGCACCTATGCCAAACGCTGGGCCGCCAAGGAGGCCTGTTCCAAGGCGCTGGGTACCGGCCTGCGCATGGGGATTGCCTGGAAGGACATGGCAGTTACCAATCTGCGCACCGGCCAGCCGGTGATGCATGTGACCGGCTGGGCCGCCGAACGTCTGCGCGAGATGACGCCTCCTGCCCATGAGGCTGTGATCCACGTGACACTGACTGATGATCACCCCTGGGCGCAGGCCTTTGTGGTGATTGAGGCGCGTCCTATCCCCGCGAACCCGGCGGAATTGCCCGCCGGAACTTGACTTGCCCCCCTCAGGCCCGCATGTAGCGCCGGACCCTGTTTCCAATCCGGAGAGCCTGATGACGGCCAAAGCAAAGACCAGCAGTTCGATCATCGAGACGATAAAGACCATCGTCTATGCGCTGCTGATCGCCGGTGTCTTCCGCACCCTGTTTTTCCAGCCCTTCTGGATCCCCTCCGGATCGATGAAAGAGACCCTGCTGATCGGGGATTTCCTGTTCGTGAACAAGATGGCCTATGGCTATTCTTACGCGTCCTGCCCCAGCGTGCGCATCCCTGCTGTTGGCCTCAACATCGACGCCAAGAACATCTGCGGCTTCCTGGACGGCGACAACAACCGTTTGATGGGCAGCCAGCCTGAGCGCGGCGATGTGGTGGTGTTCCGCCATCCGGTCAACAGCAATGACTTCATCAAACGGCTGATCGGTCTGCCGGGCGACAAGATTCAGATGAAGAACGGCGTGCTGTTCATCAACGGCGAACCGGTCAAACTGCAGGACGCGGGCCAGTTCGCGGAAGTGATGGAACGCCAGGGGCCGCAGGGTTCCTTCCCGCGATGTGAAAACGCGCCGGTGGGCCAGGGTGCTGTCTGCAATAAATCGCGCAAACTGGAAACCCTGCCGGGCGGCAATGAGCATATTGTGCTTAACATCACCAATCAGGGCATGGATCATACCGGCGTTTATCAGGTGCCGGAAGGCCACTATTTCTTTATGGGCGACAACCGGGACAATTCCTCGGACAGCCGCTTGCCGCAGTCTGCCGGCGGCGTGGGTTTCGTTCCGTTTGAAAACCTGATCGGCCGGGCCGACCGGATCATGTTCTCCTCAGCCGGGCGGTCCATGCTCTACTTCTGGACCTGGCGGAGCGACCGTTTCTTCAAGGGGATCCAGTGAAGCTGTCCAAGGAATTGCGCGCGTTTGAAGACCGGATCGGGCATCGCTTTGCCCGCCCCGACCTGTTGCAGCGCGCCGTGACCCACGCGTCTGTGTCCTCGCCCAACCGCAAAGACAACCAGCGGCTGGAATTCCTGGGCGACAGGGTTCTGGGGCTGGTGATGGCAACGGCTCTGCTGGAGCATGACAAGACCGCCACCGAGGGCCAGCTGGCGCCGCGTTTCAATGCGCTGGTGCGCAAAGAAGCCTGCGCTGATGTTGCCGCTGAAATCGATCTGGGCGAAGTGCTGAAACTGGGCCGGTCGGAGATGATGTCGGGTGGCCGGCGCAAGCAGGCGCTGCTGGGTGACGCGATGGAGGCGGTGATTGCTGCAGTCTACAAAGATGCAGGCTTTGAGGCCGCAGCAGAGATGATCCTGCGTCTGTGGGGCCGCCGTGTTCATCAGGTCGAAAGCGACGCGCGCGACGCCAAAACCTCGCTGCAGGAATGGGCACAGGCACGCGGACAGAAACCGCCGGCCTATGTCGAAGTGTCCCGCAGCGGCCCGGATCACGCACCGGTCTTCACTATCGCAGCGCGGCTGCAGGACGGCACCGAAGCACAAGCCACCGCAGGCTCTAAGCGGCAGGCCGAACAGGCCGCCGCCAAAGCTCTGCTGGAACAGCTCGGCTGAAAACTCAGGTCACGCGGATATAGCCCGCGAGACCGGTTTTCTGATGTTCGATCACATGGCAGTGGAACGCCCAGTCGCCGGGATTGTCGGCGACCAGCGCAATCTCGGCCACCTCATCCTTCAGCAGCAGCATGGTATCGGTCACCAGCGGCGGCAGCCTGCGCAAGTTTGAGCGGATCGGGACAAAGGCCAGCCCGTGCAGGTGGATCGGATGCAGGTTCGGCGATTCATTCCTCAGCCGCAGCACATAGCTTTTGCCGCGTTTCAGGGTCGCCAGCGGCCCGGTGCCCTTGGCCGCATCTCCGGCCCAGGGCGTGCGGTTGATCGACCAGAAACTGTATCCCAAGGAACCGCAATAGCCGTCATTCGGCGGCCCGCCCTCTGGCGTCCAGCCAAAGACGAAGTCGAGCATCTCGGCGCTTGAAAGGTCTGGACGTGAAACGGGGTTGGCAGCCAGCGGCTTCAGATCCCGCAGGTCCCGTTTTTGATTAGCTCCAACGGACCTCAGCTGCGCCATGGTGCGGGTGGGCTGTCCTGGCAGTTCTGCCAGCAGATCCGCCGTCTGCCCCTCGCTTGCTGGCATCCGCACCGCGAAATCCACCCGCTGGCCGGGGCCGATCAGCAGCGGTTCGTCAACAGACGGCAGGGGAACGTCAATTTCTACGGGATGCCCATCCCAAGCGATAATCCTTGCCTGACCGGTGCTGAGGTGCAGCTTGTAGATCCGTGTGGTGTCGCTGTTCACCACCCGCAACCGCACCAGCCCGCCCGTGGGATGATCATAAACCGGCGCCTGCAGCCAGTTCGCGGTCAGCACATTGCCGTGGGTTCCGCTGCGGGCCGCGCCGCGGGCGGTGTAGTAAGGCAGGAAGCCGCCATTCCCATCCAGCCGGAAGTCGCGCAGGTTGATCACCTGATCACTGTCGAAACCGGGGTCCTCTGCTTCCCTGATTACCATTACCCCGGTGAGTCCATGCGCCATCTGCGCCATGGTCATGCAATGCGGGTGATACCAGTAGGTGCCGGCATCCGGCGGGGTGAAATCATACTCAAACGACTCGCCGCCTGCGATCGGCATTTGGGTCAGATAAGGCACCCCGTCCATTGCGTTGGCGATCCGCAGCCCGTGCCAGTGCATCGCGGTGTAATCTTCGGTGCCGTTGACCACCCGCAGGCGCATGGGGGCGCCCTGGGTTCCGTAAAGAACCGGCGGCGGCGCATCCGGCGACAGGCTCACCAGCCCGTCTGTAGGTCTTTCGCGAAATGCAAAACGGGCGGTCTGGATGGTCAGCTGCTGTACGGTGCTGCGAGCGCTGCCCCAGGACGCGGCGCCCATCACCCCTGCCGTCGCAGCAGACCCAAGCAGAAAATCACGGCGTCTCATCGGAAGCCTCCCCAAGGCATAAATGTCATGAAAAGCCTGGCTCGCGGAATGGCTCGGCGCTGCGGTTGTCACATTGGATCTGCCACAGGTCTTTGACATAGGGCAAGGTTGCGGAAGGTGCCGGATCCCCGTTGAAAACGCCTCTGGCCCCTGTGGGTAAAATCCTGTAGGGGGTCTACTCTGCAAACAGGACCAGTAAAGATGACCACACGCGCCGGATTCGTTGCCCTGATCGGAGAGCCCAACGCGGGCAAATCGACCCTTTTGAACCGTATGGTCGGGGCCAAGGTCTCGATCGTGACCCATAAGGTGCAGACCACCCGAACCCGGATCCGCGGCGTGGCGATGGAGGGTGACGCGCAGTTGGTGTTCGTCGACACACCAGGTCTGTTCAAACCACGCCGCCGCCTGGACCGGGCAATGGTCGCCGCTGCCTGGGGCGGCGCAGCGGATGCCGACGTCGTGGTGCTGATGGTCGAGGCGCACCGGGGTATCACCGAAGGCGTGGAAACCATTCTGGACGGACTTGAAGAAATCGGCACTGGCCGCAAAGTGGCGCTGGCCATCAACAAGATCGACAGGGTGCCGGCAGAAAAACTGCTGGGCCTCGCCGAAAACCTGAACAGCCGCTACGGTTTTGCCGAAACATTCATGATCTCGGCCGAGCGCGGCCATGGTGTGGATGACCTGCGCCAGTGGCTGGCGGGCAAACTGCCGGAAAGCCCCTGGCTCTACCCCGAGGATCAGATTGCCGACCTGCCAATGCGGATGATTGCGGCAGAAATGACCCGCGAAAAACTGACTTTGCGCCTGCACCAGGAACTGCCCTACCAGCTGACGGTTGAAACCGAAAATTGGGAAGAACGCAAGGACGGCTCAGCCCGGGTGGATCAACTGATCTATGTGGTGCGCGACGGGCATAAGGGGATTATTCTGGGCAAACGGGGCGAGACGATCAAAGCGGTCAGCCAAGCGGCCCGCGCTGAGCTGGAAGAGTTCCTGGACCGTAAGGTGCATCTGTTCCTGCAAGTGAAGGTGCGCCCGAATTGGCTGGAGGAATCCGAACGCTATTCCGAAATGGGCCTCGACTTCAAAGACGGTAATTGAAGCTGCCCATGCGCTTCACCTTTGTGAAAATACTCCCGCCGGAGGCTCCTGTGCGTTCAACCTGCGGCACCGCCGGAAAACACGCAGCATGACCCGCCTTACTGCTGAATTCTGGGTGCAGGCCTATCTGGCCCGGCTGCGGCTGATGGGGATCCCTGCCTTTGTAACGTCGCATGGTGACGACACGGCGGGTGCCGTGCTGGTCAAACTCAACACCCTGGACGGCCAGGCACGCGCTTTCCACCGCACCTATGATCTGATGAGCGGCGCGCGCAAATGGGATGGGCTTTCAGCCGGGCCGGAGGCTGAGGTCGACACTTCTATCCTGCGTCAGCGGTCGTTTGATCCCGACCTCTGGGTTATTGAGGTCGAAGACCGGGCCGGACGCCACCTGCTGGACGAGCCTGGGTTGGAATAGTCTTGACGCTTGCGGAACGCACCGCAATGCGGTCTGCTGAGGCTGCCAGAACAACAGTGAGGGCCGCCAGTGGAATGGCGTGATCACGGCATTTTGCTTTCGATGCGCCGCCACGGTGAAAACTCGGCCATCATCGACGTCTTTACAGAAGAGCATGGCCGCCATGCGGGCATGGTGCGCGGCGGTGCCAGCCGCAAGCTGGCCCCGATCCTGCAGCCCGGTGCGCAGCTGGACCTGACCTGGAGAGCGCGGCTGGAGGATCATCTGGGCAGCTATCACGCTGAACCTTTACGCAGCCGTGCTGCAGCTGCGATGTCCGGACGGCTGGCGCTGGCCGGCCTTAATGCGGTGACAGCGCTGCTGTCCTTCTGCCTGCCAGAGCGTGAACCGCATCCTGACCTCTATACCCGCAGTGAACTGTTGCTGGATCTCTTGGGTAATGAAGAGCTCTGGCCGCTTGCCTATCTGCGCTGGGAGCTGGCGCTGCTGGAGGAGATGGGTTTCGGCCTTGATCTGACAGCCTGCGCCGTGACCGGCAGTGGCAGCGCCCTGTGCTATGTCTCGCCGAAATCTGGCCGGGCTGTTTCACGTGAAGGCGCCGGAGGCTGGGCGGATCGGCTGCTGCCTTTGCCGCCGGTGATGCTGGGGCAGGGCAGCGCGGAGGATGCGGAAATTGTGCAGGCGCTGCACACCACCGGCTATTTTCTGGACGCGCATCTGGCGCCGTCTTTGGGCAATCAGCCAGTGCCGGAGGCGCGGGGACGGCTGACGGACCTGCTCATCCGCCGGCTGTGAACAGCATCTCGCGTCCCTGGCCGTTGCTGAGGATCAGCACATCGCCGGAAACCTCGGCCAGCGTCATTTTCTGAAGGGACTGCAGGAAATCGGCTTCGAGTGCCAGTTCCGGGCAGGCAGCGCGTGCAGCGGTAAGCGCCTCAGCGCTGAACCAGGGGTAAGGCGCCGTCTGAGTGCCCTGGAAACTGTTGCAGGGTGCCCGCCCCGTGATTTTTCCAGGTTCCGGGAAGGTCAGCCTGGCCAATGCGGGATAGGGCTCATTATCAATGCTGGAGAGGTGCCAGACCTTTCCCGCCGCCCCGTAAGCTGAAAGCGTTTCGTCGCCGGTGCAGGCACTGGCAAACAGCAGAGAACAGATCCAAGCGATGCGCGGCACCGGGTTACCCAATTGAAGTATTTTGCACACTCTGGCCAAGAGGGGGCAGAAATTGCAAGGCTTCGCCCTGAAAAAGTGACGGCTCCCGCCCGTTGCGGCGGCATTAAAATGCCTTGCTCCCGTTGGGCGTGGCGCCGCGCAATGCGCGGCGCAGGCCGGGTCCGGGCGCAACGGCGCAGAAGGTGCATTCCAAGAATGTATCTGAAGGGGCGGGAGGGGCCGCTGTTTAATTCGACTGGATGATTTCGGCCACCTTGCGGCCGATCTCGTCGCTGGCCTTTGCCGACGGATGGATCATGTCGAGCGCGTGATAAGACCGGTCGCCGAAGGGCACCAAATCCTTGAGAGACAGGAAATGAATGCCTGTGTCCAGCGCGGCCAGCCGTTCGATGCGGGTTTCCAGCTCGTTTCCTTCGTCGCGGCAGTGCTCGATCATCGATCCCACTCCGGGGCTGCGCAGATAACCGACGTAAATCACCTTGGCACCGGTTGCGCGCAGTTCAGACAGCATGCCCGGAATCGCACCTTTGCGTCCGTCGGGGGAAACCAGTTTGTTCAGTTTTCGATTGCACGCAAAACAGCCGCAGCCGAGCCACAGGTCATTTCCGCCGCCATTCACGATCACCCAGTCCCATTTGCCGGGCTTGTACTGCTTGCGGATCTGCATCCCAGCCGCGCCGGAAATCGGCAGCTTGTAGATGATCCGCGCGGCAGAGACCGAGCGATCAACAACTGGTTCCTGCAACTCGCGAGCAACGGTGTCTGCGATGGATTTACCTGCCAGGCTGTGCCAGGCCAGCAGGGAATCCCCCATCGCCAGGATGCGGGGGGATTGTTCCGGCGGCACGGCACCGGCACAGGCGGAAAACAAAAACAGCAAGGGAAGCAGGAAGCAGCGAAAGAGTGTCATGGACTCTTGTTAACCACAATTTATGAAAAACCGAATAACCAGGATTGGAAACAGTCTTATTCCGTGTGCTGGTTGCAGCGTGACCGCACTTTGGATGGGATGCGGCTGCAAAAAGCCCGGCGTAAACGCCGGGCCTGAACAGGATTGCTCCCTTAGGAATTGCTTTCAGCTGGTTCAGCCCAGCAGGCGGCGGGCGATAACCTGAGCCTGAATTTCTGCTGCGCCTTCAAAAATATTCAGGATCCTGGCGTCGCACAACACGCGGGAGATTTTATACTCTGTCGCAAACCCGTTGCCGCCGTGGATCTGTAACCCGTTGTCCGCGGCGGCCCAGGCAACCCGGGCACCCAGGAGCTTGGCCATTCCGGCCTCCAGGTCGCAGCGGTGACCGTGGTCCTTTTCCCAGGCCGAGAAATAGGTCAGCTGGCGGGCGATCATGATTTCCACCGCCATCATTGCAAGCTTGCCGGACACACGCGGGAATTTGATCAGAGATTTGCCAAACTGCTTGCGGTCCTGCGCATACTGCATGGCGATGTCCAGTGCCGACTGGGCCACGCCGATTGCACGTGCCGCAGTCTGAATGCGGGCCGATTCAAAGGTCTCCATCAGCTGTTTGAAGCCTTTGTTTTCCTCGCCGCCCAGAAGGTTCCCGCCCTTTACGTGGAAGTTGTCGAAACCCAGCTCGTATTCCTTCATGCCCCGGTAGCCGAGAACTTCGATTTCGCCGCCGGTCATGCCCTCAGTCGGGAACGGTGCCTCATCGGTTCCTGGCGTTTTTTCCGCCAGGAACATCGACAGGCCGCGATGATCCGTGGTGTTCGGATCAGTGCGTGCAAGCAGGGTCATCACATGAGTGCGGGCAGCGTGGGTGATCCAGGTCTTGTTGCCGGTGATCTTATAGTCGCCGTTGTCATCCTTCACAGCCCGGGTGCGCAGGGAACCGAGGTCGGAACCGGTGTTCGGCTCGGTGAACACGGCGGTGGGCAGGATCTCGGCGCTGGACAGCTTGGGCAGCCAATTGGCTTTCTGCTCCTCGGTGCCGCCGCACAGGATCAGCTCGGCTGCGATTTCCGAACGGGTGCCAAGTGATCCGACACCGATATAGCCGCGCGACAGTTCCTCCGAGACCACGACCATCGACGCCTTGGACAGACCGAACCCGCCGTATTCCTCGGGGATAGTCAGGCCGAATACGCCCATCTCGGCCAGCTCTTCGATCACGCTGAGCGGGATAAGCTCGTCCTTCAGGTGCCAGTCATGGGCGTGCGGCTCTACCTTCTCCACCGCATAGCGGCGGAACTGGTCGCGGATCATTTCCAGTTCTTCTTCCAGGCCTGAAGCGCCGAACATGGTGGCGCCGGCCTGCTCTTCCATCAGGTCCACGAGGCGGGTACGGGCGGCTTGGCTGTTGCCTTGTTCGCAAAGTGTCATCACTGCAGGCACCATCAGCCCGCGCTGCGCGTCTTGGGAAAGGCCCAGATCCTGCAGGCGGATAATCTCGCCCTGGTTCATCTGGATGCCGCCGTAGACCTGCCAAAGGTATTCGCCGAAACCGATCTGATGGATCAGCTGATCCAATTCGCTGAACTTGCCCTCGGCTTGCAGCTTTTCGGCCCATTTTTGCATCTGCCGCAGGCTGTAGACATAGGTTGCCAGCCACGACAGGCCATGTGCGGCAACCTGGTTTTCCTCAATCAGGCGGCCGGAGACCCGGCCCTCTTCGCTCACCATGTCCTTGACCGAGGCGCGAGCGGCCTCCAGCAGCTGGTCCAGGGGTTCCAGGGATGCGGCGGTCAACGCCAGCAGGTCGGGGATGAGTGTCGGTTTCATATGCAAGTCCTGTCCGTCGCGGGCCATGAATCAGATCCTTTTCCGGTCGCCCGGTGGTAAATCATTTTGCAGGCGCAGCGCAACAAAAATACTCACAGATGCGGCGTTTGGATCAAATATTGCGTATTGATTTTGCCCGTGCAGCACGGCCCGGATGTGGTACAGCGGAGATATGACGGCATTGTTTTCACTCCTTTCCCCGGCAGAGCTGGCAGCGGCTTTTGGCATCGCGCTGCTGGCAGGCACTGTCAAAGGCCTGGTTGGTTTTGCCATGCCGATGATTTTTGTTTCCGGTCTCAGCTTGTTCCTGGCTCCGGATCTGGCATTGGCGGGACTGATTCTGCCGACCTTGGTGACAAACGGCATGCAGGCGCTGCGCCAGGGGCCGGACGCGGCGATGGCCTCGATCCGCAAGTTCCGGGTGTTCCTGCTGATTGGTCTCGTTTGCCTGCTGCTGAGCGCCCAGTCCGTGCGGCTGCTGCCGCAGCAGGCGCTGCTTTTGGTGATTGGCCTGCCGGTTACGGTCTTTGCCTGTATCCTGCTGATGGGTAAGACATTCACCATCACCTATCCCTCCCGCCGCAGCGAGGCCATGGTGGGCGGCATCGCCGGGCTGATTGGCGGTGTCTCCGGAGTTTGGGGGCCGCCGACGGTCGCCTACCTGACCGCATTGAATACTGAAAAAACAGAGCAGATCCGGGTGCAAGGAGTGATCTATGGCCTTGGCGCGGTGGCGCTTCTGGTCGCACATATTGGATCCGGCGTGATGCGGATTGAAACTGCGCCCTTTTCGCTGGTGCTGATTGCGCCGGCAGTGGCAGGCATGTGGATCGGCGGCCTGTTGCATGACCGGATCGATCAGGTGCTGTTCCGCCGCGCAACACTTGTGGTTCTGCTTATTGCGGGGGTGAACCTGCTGCGCCGCGGCTTGCTGATGTGACCATGGGCCGGAGGATGGGAACATGCATCAACGGCTAAGTGCCGAGCAGCTGGCAACAGGCTCTATCCTGATCGCGCTGGCGGTTATGGGGCTGAAAACGGCGGCATGGGTGATGACGGGCTCAGTTGCGTTGCTGTCTGACGCGCTGGAGTCGCTGGTGAATATCGGGGGCGCGGTTATGGCGTGGTTTGCTGTGCGCTACGCCCAGCGGCCGCCGGATGCGGGCCACCCTTTTGGTCATCACAAGGCCGAATATTTTTCTGCTGTGGCCGAAGGCATCATGATTGTCATCGCCGCTTTGGTAATCGTGCATGAAGCCGTGAATGCTTTGGGCCGCCCGGCTGCAGCCGAATGGGGCACCGCCGGAATAGTCGTCAATGCAGTGGCAATGGGCGTGAACCTGGCCTGGGCGCGGGTGCTGTTGCGGGCGGGCAGGCGGCTGCATTCACCGGCGCTGTCTGCCGGCGGGCGGCACCTGATGAGCGACGTCTGGACGTCGGCAGGGGTGTTGCTGGGCCTGGTGCTGGCACTGGCCAGCGGCTGGGCTGTGCTCGACCCGCTGCTGGCGCTGCTGGTTGCGGTCAATATTCTGCGCGAAGGCTGGCTGGTGATTGCTGCATCGGTGAACGGATTGATGGACACCGCCGCCCCCGAAGGAGAGCGTGCGGAGGTCAAGGAAATCATCCACAGCTCTGCCGCCGGAGCGTTGCAGGTGCATGGCCTCAAGACCCGCCGCGCAGGCAGGGCGTTGTTTGTGGAGTGCCACATGGTGGTTGCTGGCAGCATGACTGTTCAGGAAGCGCATGACATCTGCGACCGGGTGGAGGCTGCACTGCACAAGGCCTTTCCGGACGCGCAGCCGGTGATTCACGTGGAGCCTGAGACCAAGCTGGAACCTGCCGGGATCACGCCGCGCTGAAGCGATTGCATTTCCGCCCGGCCTCCCGTTTAACCGCTTACGAAAACAGCAAAGGAGCAGGCAATTGGCGATGGAGTGGAACAGGCTGCTGAACCCGGGGCGGCTGTGCCGGCCGGATTACCCTGAAGCGCCGGGGCGCGAGGCCTATTTGCAGGACTATGACCGCATTCTGTTCTCCGAGCCCTTCCGCCGTCTGGCCCAGAAGACCCAGGTGCATCCGCTCTACAGTCACGACCATGTGCATCACCGGATGATCCACAGCATGGAGACCTGCAGCGTCGGGCGTTCTCTGGGGGCCGGCGTCGGTCAGGCGCTGCTGGCAGCAGAACGCATCACTCCGGATCAGGTTCTGCGCATTGCCGGCCACGTGCAGGCCGCCTGCCTGCTGCATGATATCGGCAACCCGCCCTTCGGCCATTCCGGCGAGGACAGCATCGGCGGCTGGTTCGCCGTGCAGTTCCGCGCGAAACAGGGGCTGGCAGCACAGGTGCCTGCGGACCGGCAGGCAGAATTTGCGCATTTCGAGGGCAACGCTCAGGGCCTGCGCATCGCCGGGCGGCTGGAAATGGCCCGGCGCGAGGGCGGCATGCGGCTCAGCTATGCAACGCTGGGTGCCTTTTTGAAGTACCCCTGTACCCGCCAGGTGCGGGACGCGGCCTGCGGCGGCGGCCCGGCGCCCTATGCGGGCCTCAAGAAATTCGGTGTTTTTGCCTCTGACATTGCACTGCTTGACGAAATCTGCGCGGCCACCGGCATGATCCGCGAAGACACAGGCTGGTACCGCCGCCATCCGCTCGCCTTCCTGGTCGAGGCGGCGGATGACATCTGCTACCGGATCATGGATATCGAGGACGCAGGCGCAGTCGGCGACCTGGATCGCGCCGACGTGGCCGCGGTGCTGGAGGACATCACCGGCAAGCGCAACCGTGAAGAAGACGCTGCCATGCCGCTGAATGACCGGGTCGCTTTGCTGCGCGCCTTGTCGATCGGCGCTGCCACCAGCGCTGCGGTGCAGGCGTTCATGGACAATTATGACGCCATCATGAGCGGCGAGTTCGACGGCGACCTGATTGGCGCTTCCGCCAAGGCAGATGCGTTCGCCGAGCTGCAGCGATTGTCGGTGGAGCGAATCTTTGCCGCGCGCCGCAAAACCGAGCTGGAAGTGGCAGGCCGCCACGTGCTGCATCGCCTTCTCGACCAGTTTCACGGGCTTTATGCCGATCTTGCTGCTTGTGAGTGGGATCAGGATCAGCTGGGCAACAAGCACAGCCATTGGAAGCAGCTGATCCGCGCTGTGGATTTGGATTTGCGCGGCGTGGAAGACCCGTACACGGCGATGCACTCGCTTGCCGACTTCGTTTCCGGCATGACCGACCGTTACGCGGTCAAGGTCCGGGACATGGTTACAGGCAGTCTGAATATTTGATCTGCTCAGTCATCTGAAACGAAAAAACCCGGCCATTGGCCGGGTTTTCTATTCGCGGAGCAAATGGTTCAGCCGATCGCGGCGGCTTTCACGTCTTCGTCAATGAACGGCAGGTACTGCTCGAAATTGTCGGAGAACATCTGCACCAGCTTGGCCGCCTGCGCGTCATATGCACCTTTGTCGTCCCAGGTGCGGCGCGGATCCAGCAGCATTTCAGGTACACCCGGCACGTCGACCGGCACGTCGAAGCCAAAGTTGGCATCCTTGCGGAATTCGACATTGGCCAGCGAGCCGTCCAAAGCTGCGGTCAGCAGGGCGCGGGTTGCCTTGATCGGCATCCGGCTGCCGGTGCCATAAGCGCCACCGGTCCAGCCGGTGTTCACCAGCCAGCAGGTCGCGCCGTGCTGGGCGATCTTTTCGCGCAGCAGGTTGCCGTAAACTTCCGGGCGGCGCGGCATGAAGGGGGCGCCGAAGCAGGTCGAGAAGGTCGGTTCCGGTTCGGTCACGCCGCGCTCGGTGCCGGCCACTTTGGAGGTGAAGCCCGACAGGAAGTGGTACATCGCCTGCGCCGGGGTCAGCCGCGAGATCGGAGGCAGCACGCCGAAAGCATCACAGGTCAGCATGATGATGTTTTTCGGGTGGCCGCCGCGAGCGCTGTCCGAGGCATTGGAGATGTAATGCAGCGGATAGGCACAGCGCATGTTGGCGGTCAGGCTGTCGTCGTTGAAATCCAGCTCCTTGGTCTCCGGATCAAACACCATGTTTTCGATCACGGTGCCGAATTTGGAGGTGGTGGCATAGATCTCCGGCTCTGCCTCGGCATTCAGGTTGATGGTCTTGGCATAGCAGCCGCCTTCAAAATTGAAGGTGCCGTTGTCGGCCCAGCCATGTTCGTCATCGCCGATCAGCACCCGGTCCGGGTCGGCGGACAGGGTGGTCTTGCCGGTGCCCGACAGGCCGAAGAACACGGCGGTGTCGACCGGGTTGCCCTTGGCGTGATTGGCGGAGCAGTGCATCGGCATGATGCCTTTCTCCGGCAGCAGGTAGTTGAGCAGGGTGAAGACGGATTTCTTGTTCTCGCCTGCGTATTCAGTGCCGCCGATCAGGATCATCTTGCGGTCGAAATTCATCGCAATGACGGTCTCGGAACGGCAATCATGCTTCTTGGGGTCAGCCTGGAAGCTCGGGCAGTTGATGACCGTGAAGTCTGCGATGAAGTCATCCAGGTCTTCGCGGTCCGGACGGCGCAGCATGGTGCGGATGAACAGGTTGTGCCACGCCAGTTCGGTCACCATGCGGACATTGATGGCATGGGCAGGGTCGGCACCGCCGACCAGATCCTGGACGTAATAGTCCTTGCCCTTCATATGCTCCAGCATGTCGGTGTAAAGCGCATCAAAGCCTTCCGGGCTCATCGCTGCATTGTTGTCCCACCAGATGGTGTCGCGGACGCTGTCCGACTTGACGACGTGTTTATCTTTGGGCGAGCGGCCGGTGAATTTCCCGGTGGTCACAAGGAAGGCGCCGCCATTGCCCAGCGTGCCTTCGCTGCGCTTCAGCGCGGCTTCGATCAGCGCGGGCTCCATGAAGTTGTAGAAGACATTGCCCAGACCCTCGATGCCCTGATCCTCGAGGCGGAATTGCGGGTTAACCCGTCCAGATGTCATACGTTTTTTCTCCTGTGGCGGCGCGGCTGCACGCAGGCTGCGGGGCTGCGCCAATGGGGCAATAGAACACGGCATCGCTGCCGGTGGCGGGGTCTTAACACGGCGTTTCGGGCGGTGAACAGGCCGGTTCCCCCGAGTTAGCGCCACCAAGGCGATGTTTAGCGCAACCATCAGTTTAAGCCTGCGCCGGTGCCTGCTTGTTCAGCAGGCGCTAAGGTATTTTTGCCCCAATTGAGACCAAAGATCGCCCTGATTCTTTAAATGGGATTGATTCGGGGCACCATAACGGCGATGAAAGTGCTAAAAAACAACACAGAACAGAGCAGATTAGGGGCAATTCCGATGTCAAAAATTGCATTGGTAGATGATGACAGGAACATCCTGACATCCGTTTCCATGACGCTTGAGGCCGAAGGCTTTGAGGTGGAAACCTACAACGACGGCCAGGCGGCGCTGGACGCATTCAACAAGAAGCTGCCGGATATGGCCGTGCTGGATATTAAAATGCCGCGGATGGACGGCATGGATCTATTGCAGCGGCTGCGCCAGAAATCCCAGATGCCGGTGATCTTCCTCACCTCCAAGGATGATGAGATCGACGAGGTTTTGGGTCTGCGCATGGGCGCCGACGATTATGTGAAAAAGCCGTTCTCGCAGCGCCTTCTGGTCGAACGGATCCGGTCGCTGCTGCGCCGCCAGGAGGCGATCAACAGCGACGCCGCCGGAACCGCCTCGCCCGAAACCAAGGTGATGGAACGCGGCAATCTGCGGATGGACCCGCTGCGCCATGCGGTCAGCTGGAAGGGCAATGATGTGTCGCTGACTGTGACCGAATTCCTGTTGCTGCAGGCGCTGGCCCAGCGGCCGGGTTTTGTCAAAAGCCGGGACCAGCTGATGGATGTGGCCTATGATGATCAGGTCTATGTGGACGACCGGACCATCGACAGCCACATCAAGCGCTTGCGCAAGAAAATGCGCACGGCAGACACGGATTTTGCGGCAATCGAAACCCTTTATGGAATCGGTTACCGTTATAACGAAGAATAAGCGGCACGTTTAAGCGGGGCTGTTTGCCCCCGGGGCCGAAGGAGTGGGCGCGCATGCGCGATACCAGCATTACGCAACGCCAGCAGGACGGCGATGTTGTTCTAGGGGAAGACTGGGTCACCCCGGAACAATCCGTCACGCGTGAAATGCAGGTCAAGCGCGCGCGCCGGGGGCTTTTGTCGCTCAAGGGTTCGCCGCTGACCCGGAAGATCATCACTTTCAACCTGATCGCATTGATCATTCTGGTCACCGGGATCCTGTACCTGAATTCCTCGCGTCAAAGCCTGGTCCAGCAGCGGGCGGGCACTCTGGTATCCGAAGCCATGCTGGCGGCGGATGTCTTTGAAGCCGAAATGCCGGCCGCAGGCGCGGTCAGCTTCGTTGCAGGTGACGGCATCCAGGTCGAGGACACCCTGGCGCGGCTCAGCCTGCGCGGCGGCGTCGAAGCCTTTGTGTTCGACACCACCGGCAATCTGATTTCCAGCATCAAGGGCGTGGACCGCAGCGATGCGCTGAACGTGTTGAATGACAGCGGCCGAAGCCGCACGCTGATCAGCGACGGGCTGTCGGCCATTTGGGGCATTGCGGATGGCGGCGATGCGGCAGCCGAAGATGCCGCCGCTTTGGGGCCGTCCTTAGAGGAACGGCTGGGCGGTTTGGTTGACCGGGCGATGAGCGGCGGCACCGGCATTGAAACTGTGGTGGACACCACCGGCAGCCGGGTGATTTCCGCGGCCACGCCGATCATGCATAACGGCAGGGCAGTCGGCGTTATCGCGCTGACGTCCCCCACCGGCGAGGTGGACGCTTTGGTGCGCGGCGAGCAGGAGCGCGTGCTGCAGATGTTTGTCGTCGCCCTGCTGGTTTCGGTCGGGTTGAGCTTGGTGCTGGCCTCGACCATCGCCAACCCGCTTGCCGATCTTGCCGAGGCTGCCGAACTTGGCCGCGAGCGCGGCAGCCGCAAGTCAAACCCGGGACGGATCCGGATTCCGGACCTGTCTGCCCGGCCGGATGAGATCGGCCGCCTCAGCCGGGCTCTGCGCGGGATGGTCAAGGCGTTGTACTCCCGGATCGACAGCAACGAACAGTTTGCAGCCGACGTGGCGCATGAAATCAAAAACCCCCTGGCCAGCCTGCAGTCGGCGGTCGGCACATTGCGCATGGTTCACCGTGATGACCAGCGCGAGAAGCTGATGGATGTGATTGAACACGATGTTCGCCGCCTCGACCGGCTGGTCAGCGACATTTCCAACGCGTCGCGGCTGGATGCCGAGCTGGTCAAGGAGGAAGAAGAAGACTTCGATCTGCTGGCCATGCTGGGCAATCTCAACCAGTACTTGGGGGAAGACGCCCGCACCAAGGGGATCGATTACATCACCGACCTTCCGGCCCAGCCCATTCAGTTGCAGGGCCTTGAAGCACGATTGGCGCAGGTTTTTGTCAATCTGATCACCAATGCGATCTCGTTCTGCGAAGAGGGTGACGCCATTCGCGTTTGGGCCCGGCGCCGTGCCAACCGGGTGCTGATTGTGGTTGAAGATACCGGCCCGGGCATCCCGGACCAGGCGTTGTCGAAGATTTTCAAACGCTTTTACTCACAGCGCCCGGTGGAGCATTTCGGCAATAACTCAGGACTCGGTCTGGCGATCTCGAAGCAGATTGTCGAGGCGCACGGCGGCGTGATCTGGGCCGAAAATATCCGTCCGACAGAAGCCGACGTCACCTCCGAGCCCTTGGGTGCGCGGTTTGTAGTTGGTCTTCCGGTGTAACCATGCCTGATACCGAAAGCCTTATCCTGCATGCCTCCTGCGTCGCGCTGGAGGGGCGGGGGCTTTTGATCACGGGAAATTCCGGGCAAGGCAAATCCGCTTTGGCACTGCAGCTGATGGCTTTTGGCGCGCAGCTGGTGGCGGACGACCGGGTGCTGCTGCAGCTTTTGGACGGGCAGGTTGTGGCCAGCGCGCCAGAGCCGATCCGCGGACTGATCGAGGCGCGGTTTATGGGGCTGCTGCACGCGCAGATCCGCAGCCCTGTGGCGGTTGCTGCACTGGTGGACCTGGATGAGGCCGAAACTGAACGCTTGCCGATGCGGCACAGCACGCAGTTGCTGGGGCAGGAGGTGCTTCGGGTCAAGCGCGTGGACGGTGCGCATTTTGCTCCGGCGCTGATGCAGTATCTCAGATGCGGAGCTTTGGACCCCGATGCCTGAGGCAGAGCAAAAGGCGGTCCCGGCGGTGCTGGTCACCGGCCCCTCCGGAGCGGGCAGGACCACGGCGATCAACGTGCTTGAAGATCTTGGCTTTGAGGCGATCGACAACCTGCCGCTGCGGCTGCTGCCGGGGCTGATTGATGCAGCTGCGGCTCCGCGGCCGATGGCATTGGGGCTGGACAGCCGCAACCGGGATTTCTCGCCGCGGGCGCTGCTGGATGTGATCGACATGCTGTCCGGCCGCCGCGAGGTAGAGCTGACGGTGCTCTACCTTGATTCGAAAGCTGACGTTTTGCTGCGGCGCTACTCCGAGACCCGCCGCCGCCATCCGCTGGCACCCGCGGAATCTCCAGGCGAAGGCGTGCGCCGAGAGCTGGATCTGATGGCGCCGATCCGTGACCGTGCTGATATCCTGCTGGAAACTTCGGATATGAATGTGCACCAGTTGAAGGCAGAGATCGAACGCTGGTTTGCGCCTGAAGGCCGCGCGCTGGCGCTGTCGGTGCAAAGCTTCTCTTACAAACGCGGGATGCCGCACGGAATTGACATGGTGTTTGATTGCCGTTTTCTGGCCAACCCTTATTGGCAGCCCGGTTTGCGGCAGTTCAACGGCATTGATCAGGCTGTGCAGGACTTTGTACGGGCCGACGACAGGTTCACCCCTTTCTTTTCCCGGGTGCTGGACCTCACCCGTCTGCTGCTGCCGGCTTACCGGGAAGAGGGGAAGTCGCATTTTTCAATCGCCTTCGGCTGCACCGGCGGGCAGCACAGATCGGTAACGATGGCGGAAACCCTGGCCAAGGCCCTTGCGGAAGACGGCCTGCAAGTGTCAATTAGACACCGCGAGCTGCAAGGCCAGCAAAAGAAGTGAGAGGCCGGGTTGATCGGGATTGTGATCGTAGCGCATGGCGAGCTGGCAAGGGAATACCTTGCCGCTGTGGAACACGTTGTGGGCCCGCAGCCCTGCCTGATGGCCATCGGCATCGGACCCGAGGACGACAGGGACAGCAAGCAGGACGAAATATGCTCGGCTGCGAATGAAGTGGACACCGGCGACGGGGTCGTTGTGGTCACCGACCTGTTCGGCGGCTCGCCTTCCAACCTCAGCCTGAAGGCATGCGCCCCGGCGGATCGCCGTATTCTGTACGGGGCCAATTTGCCGATGTTGATCAAACTGGCGAAATCCCGCCACTTGCCGGTTGCCGATGCAGTCCGGCAGGCAATGGAGGCCGGGCGCAAGTATATCAACGCGCAAAACGTTAACCCTGACGGGGAGCAAGCACACTAAATGGCTCTGAAGACGCTGGAAATCATCAATGAAAAGGGGCTGCACGCCCGCGCCTCGGCCAAGCTGGTAGAGGTTGTAGAAGGGTTTGACGCCACGGCAGAAGTTATCAAGGACGGCCTGTCTGCCTCTGGTGACAGCATAATGGGTCTTTTGATGTTGGCAGCCTCGAAAGGAACGACTATTGACGTCGAGACTTCGGGGCCCGATGCTGATGCGCTGGCGCATGCGCTGGAGGCCCTGGTGGCCGGCAAGTTCGGCGAGGGCTACTAGGCCCGCGCCGGCAGCGGAACGGGAAAAACACTTTGGCGGATACCGCACACGACAGGAATACCGGCGTCGCGCCGGAAACCGCTGATCAGACGGGCGAGGTCTATGACCGCCGCACGCTGACCTATGCCAATTCCTTTGACGACCGCTGGACCTCGCTGGCGATCAAGACCATCGAATGGCTCACCGGAAAACTGACCATCCTGCGTATGGTCAGCAAGTTCGAAAAACAGAATGCAGAGTACCGCGGTCAGAAGTTCTGGCGCGGAGCCCTCAATATCATGGGCATTGAACTGCAGACACCGGAACAGCAGATCAACAACATTCCCAAGGACGGGCCTGTGGTGATCGTCGCCAACCATCCGCATGGAATGGTCGATGGCATGATTTTTGCCGACCTCATCGGCCGCCGCCGCCTGGATTACCGGATCCTGACCCGCTCGGTGCTGACAGGGCTGGACGAGGCCGCAACTTCCTTCATGATCCCGGTGCCCTTCCCGCATGACCCCGAAGCGCAGCGCAAGATGGTCGACATGCGGGCAAAAACCATGACTTTCCTCAAGGATGGCGGCGCAGTGGCGTTGTTCCCGTCCGGCGTGGTGATGTCCTCCGACAGCTGGTTCGGCCCCGCGATTGAACGTGAATGGAATGTCTTCACTGCCCAGCTGATCCGCCGTTCTGGCGCCCGGGTGGTGCCGATCTACTTCCCCGGCCACAATTCCCGCTGGTATCAGATCGCCTGCCGGATTTCCCCGATCCTGCGCCAGGGGCTGCTGTTGCGCGAAATCGTGCGTTCCTGCAATAAGCCGCAAGCGCCGGTTGTGGGTGAACCGCTGACGGACGCGCAGATGGAACAGCTGCAAAGCGATCCGCGGGGCTTTATGGCCTGGCTGCGCGAACATACCCTGAGCCTCGGCAAAAAAGGCTAAGCCTGTCTTATCACCGGGAAAGGCTAAGCCTGTCTTATCACCGGGCCGGAAACAGAAAAGCGCCCCGCGGGGCGCCTTTTTTGTTCCCTCTACCGTGTCGGCACCGGCGTTTCCCCGCGATAGTCATAGAAGCCGCGCTGGGTCTTGCGGCCCAGCCAGCCGGCCTCGACATATTTGGTCAGCAGCGGGCAGGGGCGGTATTTGGTGTCTGCCAGCCCGTCATGCAGCACGTTCATGATGGCCAGGCAGGTGTCCAGACCAATAAAGTCCGCCAGCTCCAGCGGACCCATCGGGTGGTTGGCGCCAAGTTTCATCGATTCGTCGATCGATTTGACCGAACCAACGCCCTCATACAGGGTATAGACCGCCTCGTTGATCATCGGCATCAGGATCCGGTTGACGATGAAGGCCGGGAAGTCCTCGGCGCTGGCAGAGGTCTTGCCCAATCGTGCCACGACCTCCTGGCAGGCCGTGAATGTCGGCTCATCCGTGGCAATTCCGCGGATCAGCTCGACCAGCTGCATGACCGGCACCGGGTTCATGAAGTGGAAGCCCATAAAGCGTTCCGGCCGGTCGGTGCGGCTGGCCAGCCGGGTGATAGAGATTGACGAGGTGTTGGAGGTCAGGATCGTGTGCGGCAGCAAATGCGGCAGCAGATCATCAAAGATCGCTTGTTTGACAGTTTCCCGTTCGGTGGCCGCTTCGATGACCAGATCGGTTGCGCCGACATCTGCAAGCTTCAGTGAGGGCGTAACGCGGGCCAATGCAGCCTTTACGTCTGCCTCCGAGATTTTTCCCTTGCTTGCCTGGCGTTCCATGTTCTTGAGAATAAGGCTCAGGGCGCTGTCCAGCGCAGGCTGGCTGACATCATTCAGCACGACCTCGTACCCGGCAAGCGCCAGAACATGGGCAATGCCATTGCCCATCTGCCCGGCGCCGATCACTCCAACCTTCTGAATTTCCATGCCTCAGGCTCCCGAAATATCTGCGGCAACCTTACTGGCGGGCGAAGGGCAGGCACAAGGGCGGCTGGGGCTGATTTGAGGCAAATTCTCACTTTAGGGAATTTGCAATGCTTGCGCGGCAAGGTGAGTCTCGGGTGAAAAATTGGTGGTGAAATGAGCTATGAACTCAAAAGCGCGGGGGCGCTTTCGGGGGAACCATGCAGATACGGGCAATCCAGACTGTTGGTCCGGGGCCCGCAGCGGTCCCTGGAAGATCCCTATGTTGCCTTTCTTGGTGGAACCGAAGTTTACGGGCGATTCGTTGAATTTCCCTTTGTCGACTCCCTGCAAACCCAGCTTGGACTGGATTGCATCAATCTGGGCAGTGTGAATGCCGGGCTGGACAGTTTTGTGCAGGATGATTCCCTGATCGGTATCGCCAGACAGGCGGATGTATCAGTGGTGCAGATGCTGGGGGCGCAGAACATCTCAAACCCCTACTACCGGGTGCATCCACGCCGCAACGACCGGTTCCTGCAGGCCCATGCGGCCCTAAAGACGCTTTATCCCGAAGTGGATTTTACGGAGTTTCATTTCAACAAGCATCTGCTGTGCACCCTGCGTGAAATCTCCAGCCAGCGGTTTGAGCAGGTGCAGGAACAGCTGCAACGCAGCTGGATAGAGCGGATGAGCGTTTTGATCGAGGCACTTGATGGCCGTGTTCTGCTGCTATGGCTCCGTTATGAATTGGATGCCGAAGCCGGATTTCCAGAAGAGCCGGTCCTGGTAGACCGTTCCATGGCCGATGCCTTGCGCCCCAAGGTTCAGGGGGTGCTGGAGTTCAGAGCCTCTTCGGCGGCAATGGCACAGGATATCGCCGGCATGATCTTTGGCCAGATGGAATTACCCGCCGCCCGCCACATGATTGGCCCGAAGGAACATCTGCGGATCGCCGATGCGCTGGCTGACCGCCTGTTGCCGCTTGTTCGTAAATAGGAACAGCGCCAGTGGCGGAAGCAAAAAAGGCCCGCCGGATGGCGGGCCTTTCCTGATTGATTAGCTGTCGAACAGGGCTTAGCCCAGTTTTGCGGTCAGGGCCGGGACGGCTTCGAACAGGTCGGCAACCAGGCCGAAATCAGCAACCTGGAAGATCGGTGCTTCTTCGTCCTTGTTGATCGCCACGATGACCTTGGAGTCCTTCATGCCGGCCAGGTGCTGGATCGCACCCGAGATGCCGATGGCGACATACAGGTCCGGTGCAACAACCTTGCCGGTCTGACCGACCTGCCAGTCGTTCGGGGCGTAGCCCGAATCAACCGCGGCGCGCGATGCGCCAACTGCGGCGCCCAGCTTGTCGGCCAGGGTTTCGATCAGTTTGAAGTCATCCTCGGAGCCAACGCCGCGGCCGCCGGAAACAACGATACCGGCCGAGGTCAGCTCGGGACGGTCGCTTGCGGCAACCTTGTCTTCAACCCACTCGGACAAGCCCGGGTTTGCTGCAGCCGAGATGCTCTCAACCGAAGCCGAGCCGCCGTCACCGGCTGCATCAAAGGATGCGGTGCGGATCGAGACGACTTTTTTGGCGTCTTTCGACTTCACGGTCTGGATCGCGTTGCCGGCATAGATCGGGCGCTCGAAGGTGTCGCCGTCGACAATGCCGGACACGTCCGAGATCACCATCACGTCCAGCAGCGCGGCAACGCGCGGCAGAACGTTCTTGGCGTCGGTGGTGGCTGGCGCGACGATGTGCTCAAAATCGGAGGCCAGGCCTGCGATCAACGCCGCGGTCGGCTCTGCCAGGCGGTGGCCCAGCGATGCGTCCTCGGCAACCAGAACCTTGGCAACGCCTGCGATCTTGGCAGCTTCTTCGCCGGCCGCAGCAGCAGAGGCGCCAGCGGCCAGAACGGTCACGTCGCCCAGCGATGCGGCAGCGGCCACGGCTTTTGCGGTTGCGTCCAGCGCCAGCGCGCCGTCGGTCACTTCAGCAAGGAGAAGAACAGCCATTACACAGCCCCCGCTTCTTTGAGTTTCTCAACCAGCTCGTCGACGGAACCGACGATGATGCCTGCGGCGCGGGCCTCCGGCTCTTCGGTCTTGACGATTTCCAGGCGCGGGGTGACGTCGACGCCGTAGTCGGCTGCGGTCTTTTCGGCCAGCGGCTTTTTCTTCGCTTTCATGATGTTCGGCAGCGACGCATAGCGCGGCTCGTTCAGGCGCAGGTCCACGGTGATGATGGCGGGCATCTTCACGGAAATGGTCTGCAGGCCGCCGTCGACCTCCCGGGTCACCTTGGCGTTGTCGCCTTCGATGTCCAGTTCAGAGGCAAAGGTGCCCTGGGACCAGCCCAGCAGCGCCGACAGCATCTGGCCGGTTGCGTTCATGTCGTTGTCGATTGCCTGCTTGCCGCAAAGCACGACACCCGGCTGCTCTTCCTCGACCACTTTGGCCAGGATTTTCGCAACGGCCAGCGGCTCGATGTCGGTGTGCACGTCGTCGGCTGCAACCACCAGGATGGCGCGGTCCGCACCCATCGCCAGCGCGGTGCGCAGGGTTTCCTGGGCCTGCTTCACGCCGATCGAAACCGCAATCACCTCGTCGGCCTTGCCGGCTTCTTTCAGGCGGATCGCCTCTTCGACGGCAATTTCGTCGAAGGGGTTCATCGACATCTTCACGTTGGCGAGATCGACACCGCTGCCGTCCGCTTTGACGCGGACCTTCACGTTGTAGTCAATCACGCGCTTGACAGGCACAAGTACCTTCATTTTGCGTTCTCTCCTTAACAAACGGCAAGCCGCCTTTGGGCGACTCCCCTCCATGCTCTCGCTGCGTTGATACCGGCTGGTGTGCGTCTGCAACAGGGCAAAATCGTCACGTTAGCGCACGCCGACGTCGCGTTTGCTTATTTGGAACATCATTTTTGCAAGAATGTTTCCGGAGGGAAATCAGCCTGCCGGATTGGCGCTGCCGCGGGCGCGAAAATGACGCGTTGCCCGCGGGATCGGCCGAAAACCGGCGTGAAATCGCGAATCAAGCCGGTAGCTGGGGAATTAGCGGTTGGCGCCGGGAACCCACAAAACGTCGTCCTTGCCGCCGTTGTTCGCCATGCGGGCGGCGACAAAGAACCAGTCGGACAGCCGGTTCAGGTATTTCACTGCTGCCGGGTTCACCTCTTCAGCGGTGCTTAGATCTGTAGTCAGCCGTTCGGCGCGGCGCGCGACGGTGCGGCAGACGTGCAGATGCGCCGCCAATTTTGATCCGCCCGGCAGGATGAAGCTGCGCAGCGCTTCCAGTTCCTTGTTCATCACGTCGATTTCGGCTTCCAGCCGCTCGACCTGTGCGACGGCAACCCGCAGCGGCGGGTATTCTGCATCCGCGTCTTTTGCCATTTCCGGCCGGCACAGGTCGGCGCCCAGGTCGAACAGGTCGTTTTGGATCCGCGCCAGCGCTGCATCCATGTCGCCGTCTGCTTCCAGCCGTGCGACGCCGACAAAAGAATTCAGCTCATCCGAGGTGCCATAGGCATTGACCCGCGCCGAATGCTTGGCAACGCGATCACCGTTGCCCAGAGCGGTCTCACCCTTGTCGCCGGTGCGGGTGTAAATCTTGTTCAAAACGACCATTGCCGGTTATCCTCCCTTGCTGCGCAGGTAGACGTAGGCCAGCAGCACCGCCACTGCAATGAACTGAAACAGGATACGCAGCCGCATCATCTTGTTTGCGTTCTTGCGGTTGAACTCGCCGCCCTTGCCAAAGCCGCCGATGCCGACGACCAGTGCCACAACCACGGCGGCAACGGCTGCCAGTCCCAGATAATACAGCGGATCGCTCATCTTGTCCCCCAAAGGCGCATCAATTCTGTTGCCTCCCTCTACCCTGCGTCAGGGCCATTGGCGACTGCGAATCCGCTATCCGAGCTTCACCAGGATGCGGTCAATTGCCCTTGTGCTGAGGATCCGGCGCAGAAATCCGGCGATATGGGTGGGGGTGGTGACGTAATAGCGTTCGCGCGGACGGCGGGATTCGCAGGCGTGCGCCAGCTTCGATGTCACGGCTGAGGCCGGCAGTTCGAACCGGTCCGGTCCATTGCTTTCATACAGCCGCTTCAGCAGGCGCGATTCGTAAAGCTCCCGCAGCGGCGACGCCTGCCAGTCGATGAAGCGTTCGAAATGCGGGATCGACTTCTCGCGAATCTTCGACGTGACCGGTCCCGGCTCAATAAGCACCATATGGATCCCGGTGCCCCGCAGCTCCACGCGCAGCGTGTCGGTCAGCCCTTCCAACGCGTATTTCGTCGCCACATAAGCGCCGCGCCAGGGAAAGGTGACAAAGCCGAGGATCGAGGAATTCTGTACGATCCGCCCGTGCCCCTGCTTGCGCATCACCGGAATCACCTGCCGGGTCAGCTCGTGCCAGCCAAAGAAATTAGCTTCGAAAATTGTGCGCAGCGCGTCGGTCGGCAGATCCTCCACCGCGCCGGGCAGCCCGTGGGCGCCATTGTTGAACAGCGCATCCAAAGTGCCGCCCGTGGCCGCCAGTACTTCGGCCAGGCCTGTTCCGATGCTGGCGGGGGCGGTGTAATCGATGCGCGGGCTGTCAAACCCCTCGGCGCGCATCCGGTCGCAATCGCGCTGCTGGCGGCAGGAGGCAAACACCCGCCAGCCGCGTTCCCGCATACCGCGCGCCGCATCCAGGCCGATCCCAGAGGAGCAGCCGGTAATCAGAATGGTTTTCTTCATGTGAACGCCTCTTGCCGCGGAATGCTCCGCAGCAGTTATGGGCGTTTCTTGCTTACCAGGGAAGCCGCAATCCAGCCGGTATGGCCTTTGTCCGGGGCACGGAGATGCAGCCAGCCGGTGCCACTGTCATCGATCACGATGACTTCCTCGCCGCCCAGAAGGCGGGTGATGACCGGATAGGATGTGCCGGGCCCCTGGCGCATATTCACGCGTGAGGCACGGATGCTGCGGCGGTCCAAATATGAAACTTCTGCAGGCTGCGGGATCAGTTCTGCAGCGGGGGCCGCGGTGATGGCTGCCAGGCCGCCGTCAAGCGATGCCAGCTGCAGGCCACCGGGTGCCGGCTCGTCTGAAAAGGCGGTTTGTGTCGTGGCTAGCACACCGGATGCGCTGGCCAGATGCCCTGCTGCCACGCGCTGGCGCAACGCCGGATCCGCTGCCGGGCGGGCCGGTCTCTGAATCTGCGCCCGCTGAGTGAGAACAGGCTGGGCCGCGATTGAGGCCGCGGAGAGTCTTGGCCGTTCGGCCGGCTGGGCCGCGGTATCAGTCTCTGCCACGGCAGCGGGCCGTTTGGGCGGCTCGAAATCCGCGCCTCCGCTCAACTCGTAAAAGCCCCACCCAAGGAAGGCGAAAGATACCATAACAAATCGCGACATAACCCGGTCCCCCCAGACCAACAGACAGCAGCTGCACTTTATTGCATGAGTTTGGAATTAAACGCGCGGTGCGGCAGCTTGGTTCCCTTTTATCTAGGGCAAGTTAAAGCTGCGGAAACAGGGGAGAGTCGGCCGGCTTCTCCCCCGAACCGCATCCGCTGCCGCCAAAGCTGCGCAGGACTGTGCGAATTTCGCGCGCGCCCGCTTTACCAATTCCGGCGGCGGCAGTATCACCGATTCATGACCGATCTGGTAGAAGACCCCGACATGCCGTCCGCCCCCGAACAAGGCGAAATCCTGGAACCGCTGCGCCGCGCCATTGGCGAGCGCTATCTGACCTATGCGCTGAGCACTATCATGCACCGCGCACTGCCCGATGCACGTGACGGGCTGAAGCCGGTACACCGGCGCATTCTCTATGCGATGAACCGCCTGCGGCTCAGCTCCACTGGCGGCTTTTTGAAGTCCGCCAAGATTTCCGGCGACACCATGGGCGACTTCCACCCGCATGGCGACGCCGCGATCTATGACGCGATGGCGCGTTTGGCGCAGGATTTCAACGTCCGCTACCCGCTGGTCGACGGCCAGGGCAACTTCGGCAACATCGACGGCGACAACCCGGCGGCCTCGCGCTACACCGAGGCACGGATGACCTTCGTGGCCGAGGCGATGCTCGAAGGCCTGAACGAAGATTCGGTGGATTTCCGCGACAACTATGACGGCCGCCTGACGGAACCGGCGGTGCTGCCCGCCACATTCCCGAACATCCTGGCCAATGGCGCGGCCGGCATTGCGGTCGGCATGGCGACCAACATCCCGCCGCACAATATTGCCGAGCTGATCGACGCCTGCCTGCATCTGATCAAAACCCCGGATGCCCGTGACGAAACGCTGCTGAACTATGTGCCCGGTCCGGACTTCCCCACCGGCGGCGTCATTGTCGAACCCAAGGAAAGCATCGCCAAGGCCTACAGCACCGGACGCGGCTCCTTCCGCCTGCGCTGCACCCACGAGGTCGAGGACCTGGGCCGCGGCCAGTGGCAGATCGTCGTCACCGAGATCCCCTATCAGGTCCAGAAATCCAAGCTGATCGAAAAAATCGCCGAGCTGATCCAGACCAAGAAGGTGCCGATTCTCGCCGATGTGCGCGACGAATCAGCGGAAGACATCCGCATCATCCTCGAACCCAAGTCCAAAAACGTGGACCCCGAGGTTCTGATGAACATGATGTTCCGCAACTCGGATCTGGAAACCCGTTTCAGCCTGAACATGAATGTGCTGATCGACGGCGTCACCCCCAAGGTCTGCTCGATGAAAGAGGTGCTGCGTGCCTTCCTCGATCATCGCCGCGACGTGCTGCAGCGCCGCTCGCAGCACCGGATGGAGAAAATCGACCACCGGCTGGAGGTCCTGGAAGGATTCATTATCGCCTTCCTGAACCTTGACCGTGTGATCGACATCATTCGCTATGATGACGACCCCAAGGCCGCCCTGATCCGCGAGGACTGGAGCCGCGACCACCCCCGCGCTTTCACCGAGGCGGACTATGTTACCCCGGCTCAGGGCGTGGGCGAGCTGACTGAGGTCCAGGCCGAGGCCATCCTCAACATGCGCCTGCGGTCATTGCGCAAGCTGGAAGAGATCGAGCTGGTCCGCGAGCGCGACGCGCTGCGTGCGGAACGGGCCGGGCTGGTTGAGCTTCTGGGGTCCGAAGAGCTGCAGTGGAGCCGGATCTCAGAACAGCTGAAGGACACCAAAAAGCAGTTTGGCAAAGACTACGCCGGCGGCGCCCGCCGTACCCGCTTTGCCGAGGCGGGCGAGGTCGAGGACGTGCCGCTGGAGGCGATGATCGACCGCGAGCCGATCACTGTTGTCTGCAGCCAGATGGGCTGGATCCGGGCAATGACCGGCCATATCGACCTCAGCCGCGAATTGAAGTTCAAGGACGGCGATGGTCCGCGCTTTGTCTTCCATGCGGAAACCACCGACCGGCTGTTGGTGTTCGGTTCCAATGGCCGTTTTTACACCCTGTCGGCGGCGAATCTCCCCGGCGGCCGCGGCATGGGCGAACCGCTGCGCCTGATGGTCGACCTGCCCAACGAGGTGGAGATTGTCGACCTGCTGATCCACAATCCCGAAGGCCGGCTGCTTGTTGCATCCGATGCGGGCAACGGCTTTATCTGCGCAGAGAAGGAAATCGTCGCGCAGACCCGCAGCGGCAAGCAGGTGCTGAACGTCAAGGATGACGATCACGCCAAGATCTGTATCCCGGTCGAAGGCGATCACGTCGCCATTGTCTCGGAAAACGGCAAGTTCCTGGTCTTCGCGGTCGAGGAAATGCCGGAGCTCACCCGCGGCAAGGGCGTACGCCTGCAGAAATACAACATGGCCCGCGGCAAGCAGGGTTCGCTGGAACTGGACGGCGGTCTCAGCGACATCACGACCTTCAATTGGGATGATGGGCTCAAATGGGAAATGGGCGGTGGCAAGACCCGCCACGAAACAGATCTTGGCCAGTGGCTGGGCAAGCGGGCCGGCGTTGGCAAACGCCCGCCGCATGGCTTCCCGCGCGACTACAAGTTCAAATAAGGCGGCTGAAACCTGCTGCCTGCCTGTGCCCCCCGCGCCACCCGCGCGGGGGGCAGCTGTTTCCACCTCTTTACCCGCTGTGCCGTGCCCGGCTATCTGGGCGGTGTCGAATTTCCTTGGGGGGCTCCATGATCCGCTTTCTTTCCATTCTGGCCACGCTGGCCTTGCTCGCGTCCTGCGGTGAAACCCGGTTGGACGAAGCGCCCGAGGACCTTGGCGCTTTTCAGGCACGGGTAACGCATGTCTACACCGAAAAAGCGCTGCAATGGCCGTTGTCCCGCAATGCGGAACACAGCGAATGGGATGCGGCGATGAAGAACGCCCTGGAAACCCGCCTGCGCCGCTATCAGGGGGCGCAGGAATATGATGTGGCGGTTACGCTGGAGGGGTTCATGCTGGCACCGCCCGGCGTGCCGGTGCTGTTCTCCCCCAAAAGCGCGGTGGTGGTGAATGTCTTTGTCTATGACGTTGCGGCAAAGAAATTCCTGGCCAAGAAGCACCAGATGGAGATCTTTGAAAGCACTACCGGCGAAAGCGCGTTGCTGGGATCCGGCCATGCCCGCACCAAAGAGCAGCAAATCCAGGGCCTGGCGGTCAATATTGCCGACAAGGTGGAAGAATGGATGGCTAAGCAGCACGAGGACGAGGGATGGTTTGCGCCACGTCCGGCGGCAGGTTCCGGAAGCGGAGCTGCTGCGGATGCCGCCGCGCCTGCGCCAGCCGGCTGAGCCTTGCGATTTCCGCCTCCGTCAAGCAGGAACGGGTTGATTTTTCCGCTCAAACCAAATAATCCGCCCGCGCAGAGGTAACCGGGTCAATGCATGACCCCTGTTTCAAAAGGGCGCCTAAGGAATGGCTAAGGAAAAGTTTGAGCGTACAAAACCGCACGTCAACATCGGCACCATCGGCCACGTTGATCACGGCAAAACCACGCTGACCGCAGCAATCACCAAATACTTCGGTGACTTCAAAGCCTACGACCAGATCGACGGCGCACCGGAAGAAAAAGCCCGCGGCATCACCATCTCGACCGCGCACGTCGAGTATGAGACCGAAGGCCGCCACTACGCCCACGTCGACTGCCCCGGCCACGCTGACTATGTGAAAAACATGATCACCGGCGCGGCGCAGATGGACGGCGCGATCCTGGTTGTGAACGCAGCTGACGGCCCGATGCCGCAGACCCGCGAGCACATCCTGCTGGGCCGCCAGGTCGGCATCCCGCACATGGTCGTGTTCATGAACAAAGTCGACCAGGTCGACGACGAAGAACTGCTTGAACTGGTCGAGATGGAAATCCGCGAGCTGCTGTCGTCCTACGACTACCCGGGCGACGATATCCCGATCATCGCGGGTTCGGCTCTGGCCGCAATGGAAGGCAACAAGCCTGAAATCGGCGAAGAGAAGATCAAAGAGCTGATGGCCGCTGTGGACGAGTACATCCCGACCCCGGCGCGTGCTGTTGACCAGCCGTTCCTGATGCCGGTTGAAGATGTGTTCTCGATCTCGGGCCGCGGCACCGTTGTGACCGGCCGGGTTGAGCGCGGCGTGATCAACGTTGGCGATTCGATTGAAATCGTTGGTATCCGCGACACCAAAACCACCACCTGCACCGGTGTTGAAATGTTCCGCAAGCTGCTGGACCGCGGTGAAGCCGGCGACAACATCGGCGCCCTGCTGCGCGGTATCGACCGTGACGGCGTTGAGCGCGGCCAGGTTCTGTGCGCACCGAAATCGGTGAACCCGCACACCAAGTTCGAAGCCGAAGCCTATATCCTGACCAAGGAAGAAGGCGGCCGTCACACGCCGTTCTTTGCGAACTACCGTCCGCAGTTCTACTTCCGCACCACCGACGTGACCGGCACCGTGACCCTGCCTGAGGGCACCGAGATGGTTATGCCCGGCGACAACCTGAAGTTCGACGTTGAGCTGATCGCGCCGATCGCGATGGAAAACGGCCTGCGCTTCGCCATCCGCGAAGGCGGCCGCACCGTCGGCGCCGGCGTCGTTTCCAAAATTACCGAGTAAGACGGCTTTGCCGTCTGGCGGGCGGCAGGTGGTTTTGCGCAGCAAAATCATTGAGAGCCCGCACCTCTGAGATAATAGAAAGGGCCGCTCGAAAGAGCGGCCCTTTTTCGTTGTGGCATCCGGAAACCAGCGCGGTTTCCGGGCCGGAAGAAACAATTTTCCGGGCCGCCTCTCTTGCAGGGAACGGTGCTCAGGTGGTTCGGGGCTGCGGGCGCTTGCTAATTCGTCCGGCGGCGCTGTCTGCCGCAGCGGTGATGGCCTCCAGAGAGGCTTCCAAGCTTAAGCGCAAACTTTCTGCCTCGGCATCGGTCGGCTTTTTCGGAACTTCATCTGTCCACTCCTGGCACATCAGCACACCCCGCGAAAACGGCAGAGGCAGCATCTGGCGGTCCCAGGTCGGCAGCTCGACTACTTTTTTTCCGGCGAACGCGACCGTGAACACCCGGCAGCCGGTCATCCGGGCCCAGACAACAGGGACGGTTGAGGATATGCGCGCCGGGCCGCGCGGCCCGTCGGCGGCAATCCCGATTGAACAGCCGTCCCTGGTTCGGCGCAACACTTCACGCGAAAGCGCCACATGGCGTTTGTGGCTGGACATCGGAATGGTCTCAAACCCAAGCCTGACCAGAATCTGGCCGGCCAGCCGCCCGGCGCGGGCCGAGGAAGTCAGGGCGCAGATGCGGCCCAGCGATGTGTCAAACAGATAAGGCGCCATAATCAGCCGCTGGTGCCACAGCACAAAGATCACCGGTTCGCCACGGCGCACGCAGGCATCCATTTCTTCGAAACCGCTGCGGCTCCAGCGCGAGGTGCGGAAGGCGAATCGCACATAGGCGGCAAGCAGCCCCTCGACGGCGCGGTTGACGCCGGGGCTGTCGGCGATTTTCTTTCTCAGACTCACGGTAGGCGGCTCGTATTTTCGGGCGTCCCGGCGCAGGGGCGCAGTTATCTGCTCTGTCTAACTGCTTGGCTGCGCCATGGCAAAGCCTGCAGCGGCCAAACCGAAGGCCTGTACGCAGAAAGCCCGTTTTTCCTCTTGCCAGCGCAACACGTCTGCCTTAGGAAATGCCGCACCGCAGGGGTATAGCTCAGTTGGTAGAGCGACGGTCTCCAAAACCGTAGGTCTCGGGTTCGAACCCTGATGCCCCTGCCATTTTAGACAAACAGCTTTTTCCGATTTCGCCGCGACTGGTTTGAGCCAGTTGGGAGTTTTTGTTCCCCGTTCGTCCTCTTCCAGCTTTCTGATGGCCGATTCTGCCAACCGTGTGTTCCGGTTGAGATAGTACGCATCTAGGATCGCGCCGACATCTTTCAGGCTGTGGCAGGTTATGGTCGCAATCTCCGGAACTTCACATCCTGCGACTGCCAAGCGGGTTACCGCTGTGCTGCGCAGATCGTGGAATGTCAGCCCGGACACCTTTGCCTTGATCAACGTCTTGCGCCATGTCGCGCCGAACCCATGGGATGTCCAAGATGTTCCTTTGGATGTTGTCAGGATCGTCACGGCGGCCTTGTTCTTTGCTGCTTGATCCAGAACGGCCTTCAGCGGGCTAGCCACCGGGATGACCACGCGGCGCTTCGTCTTGTTTTGGCGAAGCCGGATGTGAGTACCATCATAGGCACTCCACGTCAGGCACAGCAGATCGCCTTGGCGTTGGCCGGTCCAAGCCGCCAGAATATAGGCAAGGCGGATGCGTTCGGGCGCGATGGCAAACAGGGCCTCTTCGTCAGCCTGTGTCCAAATGCATTCCGCCCGTTCGGACCGGTAGAGCTTGCCGGGGTTTTTCGCACGGGTTGGCATCGGTCAATCCCCGGTCCAAAGCCCACGCGAGAATCGAAGCGAATGTGGCGAACACGTAATCTGCCTGCATCCGGGATTTCACGGCCATCTTGTCCCGCCACTCAAGGAAGGCGGCGCGAGCGCGGCGGTCGGGCAGGGCGGAAATGGGGAAGTCCCCGAATTCTGGTTCGATCTTCCGAATATGTCCGATGTAGTCTTTATTGGTTCTGGCCCCGAGACCTTGCCACTTGAGGGGCTCTTGGTACTTGTTCAGCAGGGCCTGAATGGTGTCAGACTTTGGCTGTGACTTTTGCGCGACGGCTTCGTTGCAGGCGGCTACAAACTCCGCGGATCCGGGTTTTTCGGGCAGTCTGGGGCCGCCCTTCCAAGCATAGTAGTAGGCGACGCGCTGGCCGTCCGCTAGGCGTTTGCCGACCTTGTTAATTCCTTTGAGCTTCACTCTCATTGCGGTTGGCCTTCCATTTATCAAATGGGGAATCCGCTACAGGTTCGGATTCTGATAAAATGCGGATTTTTCCTGCCTCTGTCACAATTTCGACAATGGCATTGGGATCAGCAGCACGCGCTGCTTAAACAAAGCGTGTGATCTGGGCAGAAGTGAACTGCTGGCGTTTCACCATCAGACCCTCCCCTTGTTCCTGCGGTGAGCGGCATATTTCGCCCGCCGCGCGCGCCGGTTTCCGCCGGGCGGCTTTGGCGGCCCCCAGCTGGCAACGGGGATTTCGATCCGGTCGCCAGGATCTGCTGCGTCATGGATGGCGCGCAGGAAGTCTTCGGTTTTTCCCATGGATGATGATTTCAAGAACGTCACCAGCGCACGCGTTCTGGAACCTTTACGTACATGGCATGCCGTCCCATTCCTGTCCGTCCAGCGTCCGGCCTGCCTTCTGCTTTGCGGTGCGCTTCATCAGGCAGACCCGATCGCCGTGAAAGCCGTGGCCGCCGGTTAGGTTCAGGATGCGGAAGCCGGGTTTTGAAAGCGGCGCAGAGTAATTCGTGCGCCAATCCGGGGCGTCGTGGTCACGATCAATTGCAAGCGCCCGTGCCCCCATCGCTTGAAGAAGAACGGAGTGCCGGCCGATTGGCATTGGTCGCGCAGGCTGCGTGCCCAGTCCGGGTGCATTGGCCGGGCCTTGGGGCCGCTTTCGCCGCCGCAGACGACCAGATGCACCCGCCGGGGGCCGGGGCCGCTGGCGGTGCGGCCTGTGAAGGTTTCGAACCCTTCGCCGCGCAGGGCGTCCAGCGCCGTACCGCCACGCTGCGTCAGGTTCATCGGCCCCGGCAGCGGTTCGGGGCTGACAAAACGGACGGCGGCGGGCACGGCCAGCAGCTGCTAGTCCAGCTTGTCGCATTCCCGGATCAGCGCCCAAAGGTCATCACGCCACGCGGCGTCCACGGCATTATCAAAGACATCAGCCAGAGACGCGCAGAAGATCCGCTGACGCCGCCCGTGGCGGGCAAAGAAGGCATCAGCCTGACGCTGCCACGTGCAGGGCTTTTGCCAGTTCTGGGGGCTTGTCCTGCGGCGTGGAGCCTTCGGCCCCTAAAGGGTGCCGCCGGTAAACCGCTGGTCGCGGGCTTCAGCCTAGCAGTGGTCGCATTCAATCGCGACCTGCTGGCACCCTTCCCACGGGTTGAACGTGTGGTCCGTCCATTCGATTTTCGACTGTTCAGCCATTGCAGGTTCCCTTCACGCTTGCGGCCATCGCCGCGTGCACAGCACCCACTTCCGCCCACTCTTCCGGGGGCAGGAATTCGGCGGGGACAATGATTACCTTGACTTCCTGTTCCGTTGCGGTGATCTCGGCATGCTCCGCCGCGCCTCCAAAATCGGTGCACAGCAATCGCGGGATGTTTTCCTGTTCGAAGTCCGCAAGGTCATGGCGAAAAATCATCCAGACACGCGGCATTTTCTTTGCATCGTTGACCCATCCCATGACCTTGAATTTCAGAAATTCACCGATGCGGGCGGCGGAGCTGCAATGTGCCTTGTCACGACCATAGGTAGTGACGTGTTCGCCGTTCGGGTCATCACCGACGCGCCGGGCGATGATAACAACTTGGTCATAGCCGTAAGCCTTGGCAATGCGCTCTGCGGAGCTGACCGGGATGGGGTTCATCGGCTTTGACATGCTGGAACTCCTTTTTTGGTGCCCTTCGCTGGCTCCTGTTTCCAAGGGCCAGAAAGAGACATCAGGCTTCCGGGGTGCCCCGGAAGGTAGGAAGGCCGGTCTCTTTGGTGGCCTCTTCGATGGCTTCCTTGAAGGCGGTTTTAAAGGCTTTTTCCGGGTTGTAGACGGACTAGCAGGAATTTCACGGTGCTGCCTGCCTTGCGGTAGCGGAGGCGCACGGGCATGCGGTATGCCGCTCCACCCATGAAGACCGGGATCGCGATGATGATCAGCTTCGGAATTTTCAGAGGCTGGCCAGCCGCGTCCTTGTGCTCGTTCAGGAACTGGATTTCGCCTTCGCCGGTGTCGCTGACCAGCGCTAGATCGCTGGTCTCGTACACCTGAAATTGGCGCGACATCTGCAGCAACTGGGTCAGCTGGCCATAGCGGCCTTCGATCTGCTGCGCCAGGCGCATGGCAGTCTGCAACGCAGGTGATGGTCGGTGGCTGCATGTCAGGCTTTGCGAGCAGGACGGATGGGCGTTGATGATGTGACCGCCCCCCGACGGCATCACTGTGCCAAGGTGGGCCTGCAACGATCCGCAAAGTAGAGCGGTCATGTCAGAGATTATCACGGTCGGGCTTGATCTGGGGCAGAATGTGTTTCAGGTCCACGGGACAAATGCAGCGGGGCAGCCTGTCCCGCGCAAGAAACTCGAAGCAGAGAGACCGCTGAAACCTAGGAAGCCGAAGCTGGAGGCAGGCGGAAGATTTGGCAGAAGCACCTGGCAATGCTGCGTCAAATCAACGGCCGCCGTTCGGGCGCGGTCAATTCGACCATCGCCACCTCGGCAAGCGCGGGCAGGTCCCTGATCTGCAGATTTCCATTCTGCCATTGTGCAAGTTTGCTGTCCCGCAGCGTTTTCAGCATCTTGTTCGTGTGTACCAAAGACAGGCCAAGCGCATCTGCCAGGTCCTGCTGGCGGTATGGCAGCGGCACTGTGTCCTTCACCTCCATGCCAACAGATTTGAGCCGCTCGTAAATCCGCACCAGTGCCCAGGAAATGCGCTGCGAAGCATCCCGCTGCCCCAGAGACGCAATGGTTTCGCCCAGGAAATGCTCCTCGACCGCGGCAATCCACGTCAAGTCGTATGCGCGCTCTGGCTGCCGCTGAAACAGCTCATACAACGCAGCGCGGCGGAACACGCACAGCGTCATCGGGGTGGCCGCTTCCACTGAATGCTTCATCTCTCCCATCAGGCTGGCCTGCAGACCGGCTATATCGCCGGGGAAAAGAAAATTGATCACTTGCCGGCGGCCATTTTCCAACGTCGTGTAGCGCGTGCCCATGCCGCTCAGCACTGTATAAAACTGCGGGCTGTTAGATCCTTCCAGCAGGATCGTCGTGCCTGCATCCACCGTTAGCTCTCCAGTTTTAAACTCCTGGGTAAAGATGACTTCTTCACGCGACATTGGTGTAAAAACGGGCCGCTTGCGCAGCGGGCAATTCTGGCAGGCGGTTGGTGACACGGGCCTTCCCCTTTCGCAGCTATGTCACAGTTTAATGCGCCTGAACCGGAAAAGTTCCAAAATGCTTGACTGTAGGGGGGAGCGGAAGCAATGGAAGAGCCCAATCAAGACAGGGCACATGTCTATCTGATCGTGTCCAGAAACTACCTGATCACTTGCGATATCTGCGATACCATTTCGGACTTTGACCCGGTGGCCGAAATCAGTGTGCAAAAGGGGCATGAATGCGCGCTGATGTCGATCACGCCATTCCGGCGGATTGCGGTGGCCTTTGTCGAAGCGGGATCCGAACAGGTTACCAGTCTCAAGATTGATCAGGCGGTTCAGGGACGCGGCGGGAGGCTGGTCCTATTGGGTGATGCTGCCGAAGACGAACTGGACGGGCATTCACCGCGCTTAAGATGGCCGGTGCTTGCCCGCCCAGTTTCCACCCGGATGATTCAGGCGCATCTGGCGCAGGAGCAGTGCAGGACGCGGAGCAATCGCGGTGTTGCCGGGCAAAGATAGGGATTGCAGCAGAATTGCCGAAGTCCGTGAATGTTGATGGCTGTTGCACTGGAAGCGCGTGTTAAAGTGCACATGAATGCCTGGGTCGTCTGGTCACTCTTTCCCGGAATTTCTCCCGTTTTTTGCATACTTGAGACTATAAGCTGCGTGTTTCAGATTGACCGGCCTATTTATTTTGCGATCGCATCCATAGCGCGGCCGACAGTGAAGCCGTGCAACATGGTCGAAAGCAGGATGGTCAGCCCGATCAGTGCCCATAATTCCGGTTCGTTCACAAACTCCAAATGTGCGCCGGCGTAGCAGAGATAATAGATTGACCCGATCCCCCGGACACCAAACACGGACACCACAAAACGGTCGCGTTTGCGGAGCTGCGAACCAGCCAGCGAGATCCAGCCAGCCAGAGGCCGGATCACACCGATAAGCAAAAGCGCCAATAGGAGATGTGCCCAGGTTAGATCTTCAAGAAGAACCGGCAGGACATTGCCAAGGGCAACTAATAGCAGTGCTGTCAAAGCGTGTTCGATTGTTTCGCAGAAATCGTGCAGCCTGCGGTGAAAACGGTGTTCATTTTCGATCCGGCGCAATGTCAGGCCCATGACGGCGACGGCGATGAACCCGTAGCCTTCGACCAGTTCGGTCGAGCCGTAGCAAAGCAATACCCCGGCAACCGCCACAACACCCGACGCTGTGTCAGCCAGAACCGCAGAACGGGGAAACCGAAACAGCACTTGCCCCAGCGCCCAGCCACCGCAGGCGCCCATCACAACACCTGTTGAGATACGGTACGCGACATCAATAATAAGCCAGTCAGCCAGCCATGCCTGAGGGTTCAACCCCTGCACGGCAACAATGAGGCCGAGGTAGACAAAGGGGAAGGCGAGCCCGTCATTGAGCGCCGCTTCAGTTGTCAGAGTAAAACGCACCGGGTGTTCGTTGCCTTCCATCGGCGGACCGACTTGCACGTCACCCGCAAGCACCGGGTCTGTCGGGGCCAGCACGGCACCCAGGAGTATTGCGCCGGCAGCAGTCATGCCGCCCAAGCCCCACCCCAGCACGGCAACCGCCAGGATTGTGAGCGGCATCCCGATGAGGAGAAGCCGGACCGTCGGGCCCCATTTTTTCCATGGCCTCAGGCTGTCGAGGCGGAGACCGGCTGCAAACAGCGCAATAATCACAGTCAGCTCGCTGACAACTTCCCAAGGCTTCGGGTGAGCGCGCGGGTCTGGAAGCTGGGGCAGGCCAGGAACCAGCCAGTATGCCGCCATTCCGAGCAGGATGAGAAGCGGTGCGGCGGCAGGCTCTCGGGTTGAAAAGAAGCGCGGTGACCAATGAGCAAGAATGATCACTACACCCATGGCTGCAAGCATCAGGTGATAGGAGGCTAAGCCAAAGAATTCAGTGTGGTCCATGAGCGCCATTGAGCAGCATTTTGCGCCGCCAGACCAGTCTTAGGCAGTCTGGCGGACCGGTCTTTGAATTGCAGGAGAGCGTGCGGCCTAAGATGTAGTGGTTCCGATGTGATCTGACAGTTGGCCGTTTTTCCGGCGGCGTCTGTCAGGTCAAGTTTGGTTCAGGAACTTTTCCTTCCAGATTTCTTTGCCCTCGATCATGGTCTGAAACGGCGTTCTGCCGCAACACATTTTGCCCTGATGAGTGCGCTCGTGGTTGTAGTGGTGCAGCCATTCGTCCAGATCGGCCTGCAAGGCTTCGATGCTGTCGTAGAGCTTCTTGCGGAACGCGACCTGATAAAACTCCTGCAACACCGTCTTGTGAAACCGTTCGCAGATGCCATTGGTCTGCGGTGATTTCACCTTGGTTTTGGTGTGGTCGATATCGTTGATCGCCAGGAAGAGCTGGAAATCGTGTTTGTCGACGCGCCCGCAGTATTCCGTCCCGCGATCTGTCATGATCCGCAGCACCGGCAGGTCGTGCTCGTCATGGAATGGCAGCACTCGGTCATTGAGCAGGTCGGCTGCGGTGATCGGTGTTTTGGTGGTGTAGAGCTTGGCATGCGCCACCTTGCAATAGGTGTCCACGTAAGTCTGCTGATAGACCCGCCCGACGCCCTTGAGGGTGCCGACATAAAACGTGTCCTGTGATCCCAGATAGCCGGGATGGGCTGTTTCCACCTCGCCGCAGGCTTCATCGTCGAGCTTCTTCTTCTCCAGCGCCTGCACCTGGGCCTCGGTCAGGATCATGCCGTCCTCGGCCACCTTGGCTTCCAACGCCCTCAGCCGGGCCTTGAAGTTCGCCAGATCGTGCCGCAGCCAGATCGACCGGACACCCGAGGGTGAGACGAAGACACCCAGCTTACGCAACTCGTTCGAAGTGCGGGCCTGACCGTAGGCCGGGAAATCAGTGGCGGATTTGATGACGGCCTGCTCGGTCGCGTCGTCCACCCGGTTTGCCAGATTGGGCTTGCGCCGGGTGCGCTCAAACAGCGCTTCCACGCCGCCTTCTTCAACGGCTGACTTGTAGCGATAGAAAGTATCCCGGCTATAGCCCATCACCTGACAGGCTTTCGAGACATTCCCCAGTTCCTCGGCCAGATTCAGCAGGCCGGTTTTGTGTTTGATGATCTTGTCGGTAGTATTCAACATCGTGGTTTCCTCGTTTCGATGGTTTGGTTGGCACCACCATCAAAACGGACAACCATCTCCCTTCAAGGGAACCACCGCCCCCAATCCAATTTGAAAAAATGGGGGCGGTGTCAGATCACATCGAGACTAATTCACCTAAGAATATTGCCACCAGATGGCCGCACGGCTTTGGTACCTGATAGGCGGAACTCACCGCATAGTGTGAAAAACGCTATGCGGTCTGCGCCTATTTCAGATGCTCTCCAGCATGCGGTCGACAGCTTGGCGGACTTCGTCCTTGGTCTTGCCCAGTTTCTGCTGAAGCAGCCCTTCCAATTGTTCGCGCTCGCCCTTGGCCTGTTCCAGTTCGTCGTCGGTCAGATCGCCATAGGTCTCGCGTAGGCGGCCCTTGAGTTCGGTCCATTTGCCGGTGAAACGGTCGTCGTCCATGTCGTGTTCTCCTTTCAAGATCGGGCGGAAACCGGGGGTGTGCCGCGGTGACGCGCTCTCAATTAGAAAACGCTGCCGAGGCCGTAAGGTTCCGTGTAGGCCGTGAAACTTGCATCGGCAGAAATCCACAGCCGGCGTGCGGCAGTGGCCACCTTGGAGTTTCAGGACCGGCTGGCTGCCGGGCGGTCTCTGCCGTCGTGACAGCGTGTCTCCCTTCGAAGCCGGGCATGACCTTCATTCATTGTGCCGGAATGCATTATTCGCTGACCATCTCCATCACAGCATCCAGGTGGGATGTCTTGAACGGGCGAGAAAGCATGGGCAGGGACTGCAGTTCCGGCTCGGTGGTGTCCCCATTCACCAGGATGACAGGCCAATTTTTTGACAGAGCTGTGAAAAGCCAGTCACGCGCCGCCGGTTCACTAAGCGGGAAGGCAAAGAACACCAGCCGGGGCGGCGGTTGGCTGTCATCGAAAAATGCGGAACACTGCTCAATTTTGGTTTCGCTCAAAACGGTATCGAGACCGCGGCGGATCAGATAGTCGCTTATGTCAAGCGCTTCAAAAGCGTTCTTAGTCAGGATCAATACCGGCGCTTCCGCGCCGCGAGTTTCAGTACCCATAAGGTCTCCATTCACTTGTAGAGGAGCCATGGCATTGCGCCGGGCAGCTGGCATTAAACTATGACATATCGAGTCTCGAAAAATGTCGTCAGAGTGTTTTTCCGTCCGGACACAGCCGCGGGATGGCTAACCCGAAGGCGGGCAAGGGAGGGTGTCGGCTAACCTGTTGATAAATATTGGTTGTCGTGCATTGCCCTGGGGTAGTGCGGTTGGAAGAGGAAGGTCTTCCCTGAAAGCTTCGGCCGCAACGGCGGGTAAAGTCAATTGTCACAGGACACTTCACTCCAGCGGGCGGCACGTTAGGGGCTATGCCCCTTGGCCAGCGCGGGATATCCGGGCGTCATATGGCGGATTTGCAACGTGATCCAAGCCGAACGGCGCGGTTGCCTCCAGGCGTTTTAAAGCCAGGGGGACTGCTTTATGGATTTTTGTATGAGGACAATCCAGGTCGCCAGTCATCCAGCGTCTTGCCTGCGGACCGTTTGCAGCAGCCGGATGCGGAGAGCGCACTGCTCCGGCAGGCGAACCGTCACCTGCATAACAGTGCGGACCTGCCGCAGCGATGGCCGCCGAGTGGTGCAACTGCCTTGGAATTGATCGGGAGGATGCGGATTTGAACCGTAGAAAGATTTATACCGGGCGGCATCAGGGGCGCATCCTGACGCTTGGGCATGGATTGAAGGCGTTTTTAGTGTGCCTGGTTGCTGCGGCTGCACTCTGCCTTGGAACGGCCAGCGGCCAGGCACAGACCGCCACTGATCCGGTTCAGACCGACGGCCTGATCGAAGTCGGCGACGCGGCAGTGCGCGATAGCGCGATTTTGAGCAGGATCGAAAAACTGCTCGCTGAAATTGAAGGCTATGGGGCCGTGACAGTATCGGTTTCCGAAGGTGTTGTCCGTATCACCGGCCAGGTGATCGACAATGCGGCGCAAGACAGGCTGACGCAGATCGTCAACCGCGTGGCCGGTGTGGTGGCGATTGAGAACGAGACCGAAATCAGCGGCACGCTCGAAGAGAGGCTGGCCCCCGCGGTGGACCGGATTGCCGCCCGCACGCGGAATCTGCTGGCGAACGGGCCGATTTTTCTGGTTGCGGTGACGGCCTTCTTTCTGGTGGCGGCAGGAGGCTGGCTGCTGACGACGCGGATCGGCATCTGGACCCGGCTGGCGCCCAACCCCTTTATCGCGGATGTCTACCGGGCGGTTGCGCGTATCATGTTCATTCTGACGGGGCTGGTTCTGGCGCTTGATATCATGAACGCAACGGCGCTGATTGGTGCCGTGCTGGGGGCGGCGGGGGTAGTTGGCCTGGCGCTTGGCTTTGCGGTGCGTGACACAGTGGAGAACTTCATTGCCTCCATTCTGCTTAGCCTGCGCCAGCCGTTCAGGCCCAATGACTACGTGGACATTCAGGGCGATCAGGGAACGGTGGCGCGGCTGACTTCGCGGGCAACCATCCTGATCTCTCCCGAGGGCAACCATATCCGAATTCCCAATGCCACTGTCTTTAAGGGGCGCATCGTGAATTTCACCCGCGATCCGCATCGCCGTTTCGGCTTTGATCTGGGCGTGGATGCCGACGCGGATCTGGCAGCGGCGTTGTCCACAGCCGTGGCCGCACTCGAGGCGCAGCCATTTGTGCTGGAAGATCCGGAGGTTGGCGCCTGGATCAGCGAAGTCGGGGATTCCAATGTGATCCTGACCTTCACCGGCTGGGTAGATCAGACCCAAGTGGATTTCGCCAAGGCGCGCGGTGAGGCGATCCGGGCAGCCAAAATGGCGCTGGAAGGCGCGGGATTCGGCCTGCCCGAACCAATCTACCGGGTCCGTCTGGACGGGGCGCAAGACGCTGCTGCTGCCGCCCCGGCGAAGCGCGTTGACACCCGGAAAACCCCGCCAGCGGCCAGCAGCGCAGATTTGCCCGAGGCCGCCGATCCGGCGCGGGCGGAACCGGCGGTGACCGGGGCCGCCGAGCGGGAGCGTGAGGGGCTGGATGGTGTGGAGAACTTGCTGGATGCGCAGCAGCGCGCCGAGTAAGGACCGGCTGCCGCCCGCACCTGGCGGTGCGGGCATATTCCACTCACATAATATTGTGCAATGGATCCTCAGCCGTCTTTGCAGGCAGGCTGTGGCGCGGATCCAGCATAACTCCCAGCCACAACAGAAGCGGCAGCGCCACAAATGCACCGATGGGACCCCACAGCCACAGGCCGAAAACAATGGCCAGAAAGACCAGCAACGGGTTCACTGCCAGACGGTTGCCGACCAGTAATGGCGTGACGATATTCGCCTCGGTCAGGTTAATGATAAGGAACAGCACCGGCGGCGCCACCGCAAGGGCACCGGTGAATTGCAGGGCGCCGGCAATACCCAGCCCCAGAATCATCAGCAGCGGGCCAAGGTAAAGAACGTAGTTCAGCAGGGCTGCCGCAAGCCCCCAGAGCACGGCGTATTCCAGCCCCAAAGCCAAGAAAATGCCTGCAGTCACCACACCAAGACCAGCATTCACCACGGTGATCGCGGCAAAATAGCGGGCCACGGCCTTGTCGGCATGCTTGAGCCGGCCGTACAACGGACCGGTGAGGCGGTAGAGATCGTCCCGGGTCAGCGTGAAGAAGAACAGCGTGCCCACGAAGATGAACACTTGAGAGAGAAAGCTGGGCGCCAGCCACAGCGCGTCCCCCACGGATGGGATGGCGGTCTGGGGCTCCATCGCTTCAGCGCCGACAGTGTTTTCGATTTCCTCGCTGATGGTCTCTATCCCGCGCAGCAAGGAAGAGGCCTTGTCGATCAGTGAGGATATGACAGCCTTGATGCGCGGCAGTTCCTCGATCAGGGCATTCACGACCGGCTCGATCAGCAGTACGGCGGTGGCCACAAACAATGTGCAGGCAAGCAGCAGAGACAAGGCAATCACCAGCCGCGGCACGCCATAGCGTGCCAGCTTGTCAGCAAGCGGCGACACAACGATGCCCAGAACCAGAGCAAAACTCATCGGTGCCAGGATCTGCTGTGCATGCTGCAATGCCGCTGTGATGCTGATGATCGTGAGGATCATCAGCATCACCCGGACCCCCCGGCCGCTGAGTGTGGTCTTTAGATATCCTGGCATTGCCGTCAGACAGAAGCCGCATGCGGTGCCGGGCCGGTATCTGACGGATCGAGGCTTGCGCTGGCCTTGCGGTGCAGCTTGTCCATTTCCTCGCGCAGGGCGGCCTCGGCTTTGGCGGCCAGCGCATCACGGCGGGCGCCAAGCAACTCGTCCTCCTGACGGGTAGAAGGCAGCAAGGCCCCGATCAGTGCGCCCAGGCCTAGGGCAATGGCCCCGGCGGCCAGCGGGTTCTGATCGAAAAAAGTTCGCGAGCGGGCCGCGGCTTTGGCGGTATGCGATTCAACTTTCTCCTGCGCCTGCAGGGCAGCAGTGCGCGCCTTCAACACCCGCTTGCGGGCAGCTGCGGGCAGGGCGTCCAGCCCTGCGTCCAGTGTCTCGCGCATCTTGCCAGCGCGGAGGGTTTCTTCACTCATACCGGTCATCTCCTGTTTAATGGCGGCATCTGCCGCGGCGACACGCGCGTCAAAACCGGCAAAAGCGGCTTCGGGGGGAACGGCGGCGGCCGGCTTGGCGGCGGTGCGCGGGCGGCTGCTGCTGCCGGTTCCGGTGAACAGAAGGGCCAACCCAGCCCCGGCCAGAACCAGGGCTGCGGGATTGCGCTTGGCTGCGGTAATTGCCTGGCGCCCCAGTTCGCCGCCATAGCCGTTTGCCGCTGCCGAAAGCTGTTCGGTCACCGATTGCGGCGCAACGGTGCCGGACAGGCTGGACAGGCTTTCTGCCAGCCGGCGGCGGTTTGCGTCCACGCGCTGTTCGATCTCTTCAGTAGCGGGCATTTGCGGCCTCCTTGATGCTGGCGGCATCTTTTTTAACATTGCTGATGGTGCGCGATGGCAGCAGCGCCTCGCTGCTGAGCTGCGACTTGCCGAACAGCAGCAGACCCAGGGCAATGGCGATCAGCCCGCCGCCGACGATCAGCGCGGCCCATCCGGCGGACAGGCCTGCGGATGCAATCCAGGCGACCAGCGCTGCCGCAAGCACATGCAGTCCAGCCAGCGCCACCAGAGCGGCAATAGCGAAACAAGCCAGCCCGGTTCCGGCGCGGGCGGCATTCTCCTTCAGCTCGCTCTTGGCAAGCTCGGCCTCACTGCGCAGCAGTGCCGTGAAATGCCGGAGAGCTTCCAGGAACATATCCGGCGCTTGGCGCAGATCATGACGTGCCATGCCCGGCCTCCTGCGTCATATCTGCCGGACCGTTGCTGCGGCCGTCCGGTTCGCTTGCCTTGAGGAAGCGGGTGGCGGCGAACCCGGCCAGTGCCGCGCCGCCCAAAAACAGCAGCGGATTGCGGCGCGCAAAGGCACTGACATCACGCACAGACTGTTCAATGTCCAAGCTGCGCACCCGGTGGGCGGCGTCCTCAAGGTGGCCGGCAACCATCTGCGCGGCCTGCGACTGCATGGAGCCCAGTGCAAAAGCATCCGCTGCGGCGCCAGCGGCATCCGCTGTAGCCTGCACCTCGCGGGCGGCCTGCGACTGCGCGGCGTCTGCGGCATCGCGAACCGTGCCTTTAACCGCACCCTTGGCCTTGCGGCCCAGATCGGCAGCTTGGGCGCGGGCTTGCGATTCCAGATCAGAAGTATCGGTCATATCATCTGCCTCTTTGGTCTCGGGGTTCTAGGGGAAAACGCGCGCTGACGCTTTTTGTTCCCTTGGTCGAATGAAAACGGCCCGGCGTCCGAAGCCCGGGCCGCACAATGGCTGCAGCAGCCGAGTCAGATTTTCGCGGCAGAGGACTTTGGACCTGCAATCAGCCAGATGATAAATCCCACAACGGGCAGAATGAGGATCACCAGCGTCCAAAGGATCTTGGCTGCGGTGGAGGCGCCAGAAGACAGGATCTGAATGATCGCATAAATGTCGGCGGCCAGCACCAGCAGGCCAATAATTCCATATTCCATGATTTGCTCCCTTCGGTTTGTTGTTCTGAAGGGAAAACGCGCGGAACCGGCAAAAGGTTCCCTGCCAGGGCAAAAATGGAAGGTGACCCATTTAGGGATGGCGGCCGGCCAGCCGCAAAAAAGCCGCGCTGGCTGCGCGGCTTTGGCAAATTTCGAGTAATTCGGACGGCCCCTGCGGGCGGCAGGGTCAAAAACGGCTGCGCATGGCAAGGCCCAGCAGCACCCCAACGCCCAAGGCGCCGGCAATGGCAAGGCCCGGGTTTTTCCTGACAAATGCTTGTCCCTCTTTGGTCAGACGCTGCATTTCACCGGAACTGTACTGAAGCCCGGCGTCAATCTGCTCTTGCGCCTGCTGAACCGTTTGAGCGGCCTGCTCTTTTACGCGTCCTGCGAGGTTGCCGGACTCGCTGTCTGAAGTGGATGCGGCGCTGCTTTTGGATTTCTGCTGTGCTTCGGCTGTGTTGGTCATGTGTCGGGTTCCTTTTACTAGCTGCCATTCTGCTGTGTGCGTGCGGCGGGTCAGGTCAGCCTTTTATCAGGCGGACAATGATCGAGAGGACAAAGAGCACCAGGAAAATCACAAAGAGGATCTGTGCGATCCCGGCGGATGCGCCCGCGATGCCGCTGAATCCAAGAACTGCGGCGACGAGTGCCACGACGAGAAACGTGATTGCCCAACCAAGCATGGCTCTTTCCCTTCATTGTTTGCGCGCTGCGAAGAGCGCCATCTGGCAAGTTAACGGCTGAGCGGGCGAATGGTTCCGGATTTCCGTTGCCATGACTGCAATGCTGCGGATTCTTAGCAAAAGAAAAAGCGCAGCGGCCGGCGCTGCGCTTTGTGAAACCGGGACGCTTGATCAGCCGCCGTCGCTGGCGTCTTCTTCAGGGCTTTGAATGTCGACGGTGGGGACGGTCACGGTCACTTCTTTGGTGCCGGTTTCAATGTCGCCAACCTCGGCGTCGAATTCCGGCAGCTGACCGCCTTCGACGGAGACCTCCACATCAGGAAGACGGGTATCCTGGGTCTGATCGATGTCGATCATATAGATGCCAAATACCAGCACAAGGATGCCAGCGACTGCGGCAAGAATAATAGGAGGTTTCACGATACTGTCCTTTCGGGTTGCTTCATCCGGCTAACGCGCCCGCGAGCGGAAAGGTTCCGTAAAAACCGCCCGGCACAGCAAAAAAATGCAAGTCGATTCAAGGCTCAACGCGCTAAGTGAAAAAGAAAAGGACCCCTGCCGGATTAAAGGCAGGGGTCCAGTGAATGGACCAAATCGGGGACGGGCCCTGCAGCGTTTTCAGGCTGCTAACTGTTGAAAGACGCACAGCACGCGGAAATGTTCCGCAAGAAATGCGCGGAGCGCAAAATTCTGTGGCTCATTCGCCTGCGCAAATGCGCTGCGGGGCGCCAGTCTGGCAATGCGAGGGATCAGACCAGCGGGCGTTCACGGACATGGCTTTCCTCACCCGCCAGCTCTTCCAGCTTTTCCATATCATGGATCGTCAGCGTACCTTGCTGCCAGCTCAGAACGCCATTCTTGCGCAATTCGGCAAGTTGTTTGTTGGTGTGGACAAGAGAAAGGCCCAAAGCGTCTGCAATATCTTGCTGGGTATAGGGAAGGGGCGCCGTATTTTTGCGGGCCTGCCCGGTTCCTTCGGCACGTCGAAAGAAACGGGCCATTGCCCAGGCGATCTTCTCATAGGCCGGGCGCTGACCGACAGCGGCCAGCGCATCGCCCAGGAAATGTTCCTCGACCGCAGCCAGATGGGCAACAGCAAAGGCGCGTTCGGGGTGGCAGGTAAACAGATCCCAGATGCCGGCCCGGTTGAACACGCAGAGCGTCATATCCGTCACCGCTTCGACCGAGTGGCCCATTTCCCCCATCACCCCGGCCTGCAGGCCCAGGAAATCGCCGGGCATCACAAAGCCGACCACCTGGCGGCTGCCATCGCTTAGCATTTTGTATTTCAGCCCCATGCCAGACAGGGCGGTGAACAATTGCGGTGATTTTTCCCCCTGGGTCAGCAGGTGGGTTCCGGGGCCTGCCTGCATTTCACCAGTCTTGAAGCGCTGCATGAAATCGGCCTCTTCCGGCGAGAACTCCAGGAACAGGGACTGCCTGCGCAGCGGGCAGTTTTCGCAATTGGTTGTCATGACCAGCCTCACCGGCAAAGGCGCGGCTCCGTTCTGCCTGTGCGGATGCCCAGCGGATGCACCTGCGCCACTATTGTCCGTCGGTCCGGCCTCTGGGAAGAAAAAAGACGCAGGACAAGACCGCGCTCTCCGCCAGGAGCAGCGCAGTACTGACACACAGACCGGACATTCAGGCAGCGGGGGTCTTGGATAGAATCCCGGCTGTCACGCTGTCGGTCAGCTCCAGTGCCTCGTCATCTTTCAGGTGCAGCAGATCCGCAAGGGATGCACGGGCGCGTCCGACCCGGCTTTTGATCGTGCCGACTGCGACACCGCAGGTTTCTGCGGCTTCCTCATAGGAAAATCCGCCCGCACCCACCAGGGTCAGGGCTTCGCGCTGGGTGTCAGGCAGCTGGTCAAAGGCCTGCATAAAGTCGCGCATGTTCAGGCGGCCGTCGTGATCGGGCTTGGAGGCCAGCGCCAAAGCCAGCGATCCGTCGGCATCCTCCACCTCGCGCTTACGCTTGCGGCGCAGTGAATAGAAAGTATTGCGCAGAATGGTAAACAGCCAAGCCCGCATGTTGGTGCCGGTTTTGAACTTGCCGATGTTGGTCCAAGCCTTGATCAGCGTGTCCTGCACCAGATCATCGGCGGTTGCGGAATTCCGGGTGAGACTGAGCGCAAAGGCGCGCAGCGCGCCGAGATGCTCGGTCAACTCATCGCGCGGATCAGCTGTCATTGGATGTCCTTCTTAGGAAGCTCAGCTTTGCGCAGCTGCTCAAGCAGATCGGTGAACCGCTCGGGCAGCGGTTCCGCTGCCAGTTCGTCAAAGGCCTTCTTCAAATTGCGGTCGATATGGTCCGCAGCACGGGGCACTTGTTGGTGGTGTTTTAGGTTTGCCATTTTTCCCTCTGCTCGACGCTCACCGGAAGCCAACGCGTCAAGATGGGAATGGTTCCTGCCGGTGCCGTATAAAACAGGGGCTGGCTGGACGAGCACCTTGGCCGCCGCAGATATCAATAGGCGCGTTTACGCTGGCTTGCCTGCCTGCTCCCAGCCGGAAACTCCCCAGGAGAGTCATTTGATGTCAGGCCGGTCATCTGCGCCACGGTGTGTCATTAAACGGCTGACCGACAGAAGCAGGGCCGCCAGCCCCGCCGTGAGAAAAGCCATCACAGAGAAGCCGAGGCCCGCCGCCATTCCAACCGCTCCGGCAACCCAAATGCTGGCTGCCGTAGTAATGCCGCCGACCCGCTTGTCACCCTTGATGATCGCCCCCGCGCCGATAAAGCCGATAGCGCCCATCAGCCCCTGGGCCACGCGGGTCGGATCGGAAGACAGGCCCTCGGCTTGCATCTGACGGCCGAATTCCAGACCCAAGATAACAAAAGCGGCAGCACCAAGCGAAACCATCATGTAGGTGCGGATGCCCACCCGGCGGTGGCGCAATTCCCGGTCCAGCCCCAGCAGCGCACCGCCTGCCAGGGCAACGGCCAGCCGCAATGCCCAGTCCAGCTGTAAGGCCCAGTCCAGCTGTGTTGAAAAGCTTCCTGCACCTGCGAATATGTCCATTCAGCCGATCCTCCCGACAATACTCCTGGTCCCCGCGCGGCTGCAGGGGCACGACTGGCAAACGCCTGAAACGGCGCCGAGTTCCCTGGCCGGGCTCCCTTGCGGGTTCGCTGCCAGGCGCCGGTTCAAATGCTCACCTGCGCGAGCAAGCGCTTGCACCCTTACTCAGCTTCCTGCGCCTAAGGGCCTATCATTATAGGAAAACTTGCGGGAATCCGATCATTTAAAAAGTTTCTCCAGCCAATTCAGGAACCTTTCAAGAAGCCCGCGCGTTGCTTCGGTGCATCCCCAAGAAGGGGCAGAAACGTAAGGAGCTTAAAACATGACTCATCTGATCCGCACCACCGCCCTTGTTACGGCTATGGCGACGGCAGCTGCAGCCGGCTCAAAAGTCTCCGAAATAGACGTGACGGCAGACCTGAGCGCGATCGAGAATTATCCGGCAGCCGCAGTCTGGACCAGCCTGGAAACAGACTTGGAAACCGCCCTGGCGGAGCGCCTTGTCGGCCAAATCGCGGATGAAGATGCTGAAGAGGCGGCGGAAATCCATGTTGAGATCGACTCCGTCATGCTGGCCAGCAATTTCGAACAGGCTCTGGGCGTTGGAGAATGGATGCTGAAAGGCGATGTGGACATTGATATGCCCGACGCATCCAAGGACATGCGTTACGATCTGACCGTTTCAGCTGACCAGCTGAACACATATTACCCCGAAGGCACTGACCCGGCCGCCGTCGCTGTAGACAGCGAGGTGTTTTACACCGCCATCATCGATGCCTTTGCAGGCAACGTTGCGTCGAAACTGAAGTAAGGAAAACACTATGCGCATCATTCTCGCACTATTCGCACTGGCCGGCCTGGCCGCCTGTGAAACCACCGAAGGCTTTGGCAGGGACGTGTCGAATCTCGGCAATGAAATCACCGAAGAATCCCAAGAAGCACAGTAGAGAGCTGCTGTACTTCCTGGATGTTTATTGGCCCGGCGGCTTATCGGCGCCGGGCCTTTTTTGCGCCGGTTGTGCTGAAGCGCCAGGCAACGGGACTGGTGGCGGTTCAGACGATGTCTTCAGTCGCCCCCGGCAAAGGTTGCCGCAATTCTGACATCCTATCGGGGTCATGCGGAACCAATAGTCCGCGGCGCGCCTCGGGACGGCGCACCTTGTTGCGGCGGATTTCGTTCTGCCACCAAGCGGCTGCACGGGCCGGATCCAATGCTTCAGCCGGCAATTCTTCTTGCCACCAGTGCCGCGTCAGCGCATGCCACAACGTCCTGATCCTGTCTTGCTGCGTGATCCGCAGCGCTGCCTCAGTATCCCATCGCATTGAGCGCCCGTTCAGATTGGCTGAACCCACCATGGCGAAATCCTGGTCAGTGAGCAGAACCTTGCTGTGCAGATAGATCATCGGAGATCCCGCCAGCACCGAAGGCGCTTCGCGGGCTGCCATGCGCCGCTGCACCGGGCTGGCAATACAGGCGCGCGCACCAAAGGCGGCGCTTATCTCCTGCAGCGCTTCGGCCTGCAGCGCCATGCCATAGCGCGCATCCAATCCGCGGTTTTCATCAAAGGCGACCTCCTCGGGCAGCGCGGGAAGGATCAGGATCAGCGACAGGTCCGGGTTGCGGCGTGCGGCATCGGCCAGCCCGCGCGCAATTACGCTGGAGCGCAGGTATTGGGTTTCCAGATAAATCAGCTGCCGGGCTCGTTCGAAGGCCTCCAGGTGGTCCTCCTCAATCTCCTTCAGGACCGTCCTCGGTGATAAGGCCCAGAAACCGGCGCGGCGCGGTGCAGACAGCGTGCGGCGGATATGCTTGCCATCGGGCGGTTGCTTGCGCAGGGCGATTTCGTCCTGAAAGCGCTCCAGATGGCTTGCGGCTTCTGCGGCTTCGGGGCCGCGCAGCATCAACTGCACATCGGCCCATGTTTCATGCGCCGGCTGGTCATGCTTCTGCGTGTCATAACGGCGCCGGTTCAGATCCAGCCCGCCGATATACAGAACCTCACGGTCGATCACCGCGACTTTCTGGTGCTGCGAAACCGGGTAAAGCTGCGGCACACCCTGACGGCTGGCCGCGGCAGGCCGCAGACGTCTAGGCAGCTTGCGCAGTTTGCGCATCACGAACGGAGAAAAGGCAAGCCGCGGCAAGAGACCCGCCCGCGCCGGATGCAGAACGGCCGAGACCGATAGCCGCGCAGCCTGATCCGGTTCAAGCCGGGCCGCGATCCCTTGCGCCTGTTTCAACGTGTCTTGTGCGGCGGCATGCAGCGGCGCGGCCATGACAGGATCAAAGTCGCTTACAATCAGCCGGACCCGAACCCCGCGCTGTAATGCGTCAACAATCAGATCGGCCCAGGTTTCCCCGGTTTCCAGCGCTTCGGGGCTTAGCAGGCGGTTGGCGAAATCGAACAGGCGGAAGCTGGCGGTGATTTCGCTCCGGGCATCCAGGACTGCGCGCTCAAACGCGGGCCAGGCCTGCTCCGCGGTGATCAGAACTTCAAAATCACCGCGGCAGAGTTCAGGCGGCGGGTTCTGCTTCATCTTGCTCCTGTTCCGGCATCGGCGCTGCTGGTGGTACGGCTCCTGCAACGGCGGGAAAGCCCAGCCGGTACGTAAAACTGTGCTCTGTTTCATGCGTGACGGCTTCGCCGTCAAGTTGAGTGGCAAACGCTGCCATCAGCCGTGTTCCGATGCCAGTTCCGCCGATTTCCTCCGCCGGATCCAGCAGAGGTTGCCCTTTGGTGTTGGTCAATTCCAGCTCCAGCCAATTCTCGGCGGTTTCGCGCAAACTGACACTGATTTCCGGCCGTCCCCCGTCGGGCACGCCAATGTATTTGACCGCATTGGTCATCGCCTCCGATACAAGCATTGACAAGGTTACGCCCTGATCCTGGCTGAGCGGCATCTGTGCAAGGTTCGTTTCGATCGCAATGTCCTGTCCGGTTCCTGCATTCATGGTGCCGATCTCCGCGATCAGCTCATTGATCAGCTCCCGGCTGTCCACGGTGGAAATGTCGGGGTTGGTGTTCAGGCTGCGATGGATCGTCGCCAGGCCGCGCACCCGCCGCTGCAGCTGTGCCAGCATCCTCCGGGCTTCGGGGGTCTGTGCGTTCCGGCCCTGCATATTCATTATGGACGCCACAAGCTGGAGGTTGTTTTTCACCCGGTGATGCACCTCGCGCAGCAGCATGGTCTTTTCCTCAAGGTCAAGCTCGCGCCGACGCTCTGCTTCGCTGAGAATCGCCACCATGCGGTTAAAAGACAGCCGGGCTTCCTCAAACTCGCGCGGAGGGCTGTTGAGTTTCAGGCTTGGGTCATCCCGCTCTCCCAGCGCATACAGCCGCATTGCCCTGCGCAACGCGCTGAGATGGCGGATCACCATTTGCTGAAGACCGAGGACAGCAACCGAAATCCCGGCAAGCCACATCAGGACCGGGAAAGCGAGCGTCATCCAGGATGTTGGGCTGGCGCTTACGGTCATGGCATTTTCCACCGGCCAGCTGCCGACTACGGAAACTTGCCCGGGGAGAATTTCACTCACTGCGAAAAAACGTTCCTGGCCAGAGCGCGCGTCTTCAAAAAACGTGTCGCCGGTGCGTTGCAGCAGTTCCCGGCGCGGTACTGAAACCGGCAGGGCCTGTGCGGCTTGCTGCTCTGGAATGCTTGCGGACAGGATCTCCCCCTGCGCGTCCAGAGTGACAAACCGAATACCCTGCTCGGCCCATTTTGTGCCGGACAGTGATTTGGTCAGCTGATGCGGAACCGCGATGGAGACGTAGCCCAGCAGGATGCCGTCGCGCTGCACCGGGCTGGTTGCCACCAGCTGGGGACCGCTTCCGCCCAGTATCTCCTGGCCCGCCGCAAACGAGAGGCGAGCAGCCTGCCGGGCTTTGAGAAACGGCCACTTCTCGGAGATATCCCCGATGCTGCCGTCCGAGGTGCATTCCATCGAGCCGCCGGGCGTGATGAAGGCGGCAAAAGTGAACGGGTTCTGGCCCTGGGTGAACGATTTCATCAGGTTTGCACAGCGGTCATCACTGCCGAACACTGGCAGGATGGCTGCGGCCAGGCCTTCTGTCGCGCCGCCGGCCCGCTGTAAAAGTTCACGCTCCTTGGCGGCGGCCTGCTGTGTGTGTGCCAGCAATGATGCATGGGACAGCCTGTTGGCTTCTGCCACCACGGCGTTGGTCTGGTACAGAGCGATCAGGCCCAGCGGCAACAGCGCAAATGTCATCAGCGCGGCCAGGCGTACCAGCAGGCTGCCGGCCTGCAGCCGCGGGACTTTGATCATGCGGCGCTTTGCTGGGCGACGATCCCAGCCGTGACCGTATCAGTCAGTTCCATTTTGCTTTCTTCATCCAATTCCATCAGCTCTGCCAGGCGGGCACGGGCACGGTTTACACGGCTTTTGACAGTTCCGGTCTTCACGCCGCACATTTCTGCTGCTTCGTCATAGGAAAATCCGCCTGCGCCAACCAGCACCAAAGCTTCGCGCTGCTCGTCGTTCAATTGCGCAAAGGCGGCGTTGAAATCGCGCATGTGAAGCCGCCCGTCGTGATCGGGCTTTTGCGCCAGGGCGCCGGACAACGCGCCATCTGTATCCTCCACCTCGCGCTTGCGCTTGCGGCGCAGCGAATAATAGGTGTTGCGCAGAATGGTGAACAACCAGGCCCGCATGTTGGTACCGGTTTTGAACTTGTCGATATTGGTCCAGGCTTTGACCAGCGTGTCCTGCACCAGATCATCGGCTGTGGCCCCATTGCGGGCAAGGCTAAGGGCAAAAGCGCGCAGGGCGCCCAGGTGGTTGACCAGGTCCTCTCTCGGGTCATGCGCGGAGTCAGTCATCGGAGCGGTTCTCCTCCGGCTGGTCCGGGGCGCGGGGTGCGTGCGCTTCCTTTTCCTTCAGCTGTTTCAGCAGATCGGTAAACCGGTCCGGCACCGGTTCACTCGCGATCTCATCGAAGGCCCGCTTGAGGTTTTCGTCTATTTCGCGGTCGGCCTGTTCATTGCGCGGCCGGGCGCGTCGTGGCTGTGTCATGCAATCCATCGGTTTTTTGCGCAGTTTCTGGAACCAAACGCGTTGAGGCGCGTATAGTTCCATATGTATTGCAAAAAAAGGGACGACGCAAAATGACTGCTCACTCGGGAGAATTGATCGCCAGCCAGATTGGCGCAAACCTGCCCTACCTGCGCCGCTATGCCCGGGCGCTGACCGGCAGCCAGAGCAGCGGCGACAAATATGCGCTGGCTTCGCTTGAAGCCATTCTGGCTGGCGAAAGTGATTACGACAGCGAACTTTCACCCAAAGTTGCGCTGTTCCGCGTCTTTCATGCGATCTGGTCCTCTTCCGGCTCGCCCGCCGGGGAAGAAGAAGTCGATACAAGCCTGGCGGCGAAGGCGCAGAGACACATGCGGCGGCTTACGCCGAACACCCGTGAAGCGCTGCTGCTGCACACGATCGAGGAGTTCAGTGCAGCCGATACCGGCATCGTCATGGGGGTGAGCGATGACGAAGCTTCAGAACTGATTGCGATCGCTTACGAAGAAATGTCGCGCGCCACTTCCGGCCGGATCATGATCATTGAGGACGAAGCGATCATCTCAATGGACCTTGAGGCCATCGTGACCGGAATGGGCCACAGTGTGACAGGCATTGCCCGAACCGAAGCCCGTGCTTTGGATCTGGCGTCCGAGGCCCCGGCCGATTTGATCCTGTCGGACATTCAGCTGGCGGATAATTCCAGCGGCATCGACGCGGTCAACGGCATTCTGGCCAAGCATGGCGACCGCCCGGTGATTTTCATCACGGCCTACCCCGAACGCCTGCTGACCGGCGAAGGGCCGGAGCCGGCCTTCCTGATCTCAAAACCCTACACCGAGGATCAGGTGCGTTCGGCAGTGAGCCAGGCGATGTTTTTTTCCTCGACCGAAACGCTGAAAGCCTGATCAGGTCCGGGGATGAAAAGCGCATGGCCCGGTCCGGATTGCGGACCGGGTAAGATGCGGGGCCAGCCGCTTTTACGAGCGCACCTCAATTGCAGGCACAACCAACCTCGTTGCCAGTGAATGGCCCTGCGTCTTAGCCTATGCCAAGATGCCGGGGGGCACTGCTCACCGCAGATTTTTGCCGGCTGGGGCTTGAGCCGCCACATCGGTCACAGCCAAAGCCAGCTCTGCGCGCATCTGGGCGAGCGAGCCATGGCGCAGCTGCCATTTGCCGCCGGAAACCGCCAGAGTCGGCACCGCACTGATCCGCCAGGAGGCGGCCAGCTGCCGGTCCTGGGAAACCAATTGCGTAACTTCAGCACTGTGCATGTCCTTGCGCAGCCGTCCGGCATCCAGCCCGCAGGAACGGGCCGCATCCAGCAGCACGCCTTCGTCCGCTATATTGCGGTTCTCCGTCAGATGCGCGGCCTGCACCGCATCGAAATAGTCCCAGTGCCCGGCGTCCCCTGTCTGCAGTTCAGCGGCCTTGCAGGCTTTGGCGCTCAGCAGGCCGGTGGGATAGGGGAAGCGCTGGCGGCGCATCCCCTCCACGTTGATGCGGCTGCCTTTGTCATGTTCGGCGCATCGCTCCCAATGGCCCAGAATGGCGGATTTGGCTCTCTCCGCAGAGCCAAAGGCCGCTGCCAGTTTGGCGGGCGAGTCCTGCAGGACAAAGGTGCGATGACGCACCCGGATTGGAAATTCGGCGGCCAGTTTGCGCAGCTTAGGGGACATCACAAAGCACCAGCCGCAAACGGTGTCGTGGAAGAAGTCGATGGTCAGAACGGGGGATTTCATCATTTCACCTCGATGAGAAGGAAAAGGGCTGCCGGCAGGTCAGGCGCCGGCAGCCGCAGATGCGTCAGTTGCCGCTCAGCGGGGTATCCAGAAGCACCGGCTTGTCCCCGGAGAAGTCGATCCAGGCATTGGTGCCGTTCAGGCGGGAACCGGCCGCATTGTCCGCATCAAAATGGATCTCGAACTGCTCGGGCCCGTGCGCATAAGCGACAACCAGACCATACTCGGGGTTCAGGAAACCGCCGTGCGGGCGGATGCCGGGGTAGCTGATGCGCCAGGCTTCGCCTTCCGGGCCGACATGACCAAGCGTAAGCTTGCCGATGACATCGCCGGGCAGCTCAAAGAACCAGACCCAGGGGCCGCCGGAGACAATTGTCATAACCTCATCAATGCCAGTGCCGTCCTCGGCGTGGTTGATGTGCAGCGGGCCGAATTTCTTGTGGACCCAGACCCGGGTGTCCGCATCCATCTTGTTCATGTCATAGACCTTGGGGTAGGGCGCAACACCCGGTTCCGAAGTGGTGAGGGAGCCGCCCTTTTCGACCGTTGGCTGCCGTCCCGCAGCTGCGATTTCCGCCAGCAGATCTTCGCGGCTGAGTGCAAAGGCAGAGATCAGCTGCGCCTCCTCCTCGGCGGTGATGGCGCGGCTGCGGGAGGCCTCAAGGACCGGCAGCGCCTGGTCCGGGATCGCAACTGTGCTGACGCGGACCTCGACGCTGTGCAGCACCGTGTTCACATCTTCCACGCCGATCGAGGCGGGACGGCCGTCGGTGTATTCCAGTTTCAGGAGGCCAGCGGTGTCCTCGGCGCCGGCAAGACCCTGGGCGGGCAGCCACAGCACGGCTGCGGCTGCGGCAAGTTTCGAAAGCAGTTTCATGGTGGAACTCTCCATTTCTGTTTCCGGGGAAGCGGCCCCGGTCCGGTTGCGGGGTGAGAGGTTCAGGCGCGAAGGGCTGTCCTGTCCCGCCCGTGAGGCTGGCTCAGATCCTGGTCCGGACCGACAGAGATGATCCCATGCGGGTTGATGTGCCGGTGGCTCAGGAAATAGTGCTGGCGGATGGCCTCCATATCGATCGTGGCGGCCACGCCTGGGACCTGGAAGAGGTCGCGCAGATAGGGGCCGAGGTTGCGGTAGTCGGCGATCCGCTTGCGGTCGGTCTTGAAATGCGTCGCATAGACCGGATCGAACCGGACAAGGGTGGTGAACAGGCGCCAGTCGGCTTCGGTGAGCCGCTCCCCGGTCAGGTAGCGACGGGTGCCGAGCAGGGCGTCCAGCTCATTCAGCTTGCCGAACAGGGCGGTGATCGCCTCGTCATAAGCCGCCTGGGTGGTGGCAAAGCCTGCGCGGTAGACGCCATTGTTGACCGGGGCATAGATTTCGGCGCTGATCCGGTCGATCTCCTGCTGCAAGTCCGGCGGATAGAAATCCGGGGCGGTGCCCGTCAGCCCGGCAAAGGCTGAATTCAGCATCCGCATGATCTCGCCGGAATCGTTGCTGACAATGCGGCCGGTGCTCTTGTCAAACAGAACCGGCACCGTGACCGGGCCGGTGTGGCCGGGATCCGCCCGCTGATAGACCTGATAGAGGTGCTTATCTCTTGGCACCCCGGCGGCAGGGTCATGCCCCGCGGTGTCGATCTGCCAGCCGTCAGGGCCTGCCAGCGGCACCATCTGGGTGACGGTGATGATCTCCTCCAGCCCCTTCAGCGCGCGCAGGATCGTGGTGCGGTGGCTCCAGGGGCAGGCCATGGAGACATAAAGGTGGTAGCGGCCCGCTTCGGCCGGGAAGTCCGCATCCACCCGCGGCTCGACCCATCCACGGAAGCCGCTGCTCATGCGGCGGAACACACCGTCTCCCGGTTTCGGCTTTTCGGTGAGCACACCGTCGATCAGCATCTTTGCCATGGCTCGTCTCCTTGATGACCCGGCAAAGGTATTCGGTTTCCAGCCACGCGATAATCCGGATAGAATGAAACCTGATGTTGAGAAAAACTCACCCTTCTCGGAGTAAGAGAGAGAAATGGAAGGAATGGGAGATATCCCGGTGATTGTGGCGGTTGCCGAGACACAGGGGTTTGCCGCAGCGGCGCGGCGGCTGGGGGTGAGCAAATCCGCGGTCAGCAAACGGATCACGCTCATCGAAAAGAGGTTGGGCGCGCAACTGTTTCACCGCTCCACCCGTAATGTCAGCCTGACCGAAGCGGGCGAGCATTTCTATGCCCATGCGGTCCGGGCGCAGGAGGCGGCACAGGAGGCCGAGGACAGCGTGCTGGCTCTGCAGGAGGCCCCCAAGGGGCGGCTGAAGGTGAATGTTCCGATGGCATTCGGGCGACTGCATGTGGCGCCGCTGGTGTCCGAGTTTCTGGCGCGTTACCCCGGCGTGTCGGTGGATATGGTGATGGATGACCGGGTGGCGGATCTGTTTGCGGAAGGGTTCGACCTGGCGCTGCGCGGCGGAACCCTGGCGGTTTCCGCGCTGGTCGCCCGCAAGATCGCGCCCTTGCACAACGTCCTGGCTGCTGCCCCGGCATACCTTGATCGCTATGGCACACCGGAAACGGTCAGCGGTCTGAGCCGCCACAACTGCCTGCAGTATTCCTACAGCCGGGATTTTCAGGAGTGGGTTTTCGATTGCGATGGTGAGGTGCAAACCTTCCGGCCCGGCGGGAGTTTCAGCGTCAACAACGGCGAGGCGCTGCGGGAAGCGATCCTGGGCGGGACGGGGATCGGCCGGCTGCCGACCTTCACTGCCGGCCCGGACCTGGCGGCGGGGCGGCTGGTGCGGGTGCTGCCGCACTGCCTGCTGCCGTCGCAGACCCTTTATGCCATCTACCCGGAGCGCCGCTATCTGCCTGCCAAGGTGCGGGTTTTCATTGATTTCATCCTGGAACACCTTGGCGGTGAGGTGCCGCCCTGGGACCGGGACGCACGTGTGTGAAAGCCGCGAAAGTGCTGCCCGCCGGTCTCCTTTTACTAGCGGCATAGGCATCAATGAGGCCAATTCGCTTGTTCATTCAATGCTGTGAACTCTGGCAGCGGAAACCATAGGGCTACGACGCCTGTGCTTTTGCCCAGTAGGGCAAGCAGCGCGCGCCCTTACACGGCGCTTTCAGTTTTGGTCCGGCGGCAGCCGGATGAACGGCCAAGCCTGCTTAGAGGCCGCCCGGTGGCGCTGTTTGAACTTGGCGGCGGCCGGGCGGCTGCAAAGCGTGTTTGCGGTCTTGAACCGGTGTGACTCCATAGAACTTCCGGTAATGCAGTGTCAGGGTCGAGGAGCTGGCATAGCCAACAGCATGGGCTATGCGGGACACGGTATCCCATGAATGAAGCACCATCTGCCGGGCGGCCTTCAGGCGCTGGCGGCGGTAGTATTCGCCGGGGCTGAGGCCGGTGGCGGCGCGAAAACTGCGCTCCAGCTGGCGCGGCGAGATGCCGGCCATGCGGGCCACGTCGCGGATGCACACCGGTGTTTCGTAATTCTCCGAGAAGATCGCCATAGCCTCTTTTACTGCGGGTGGCATCTGGTCGACGGTGCGGTCGCTTTGCAGCACCGGGACCTTCTGACGGGCGCTGCCGTTGCGGATGACGGGATGCTGGAACAGGCAGGCGATTTCATTTTTGGCGTCTGCACCGAGAACAGTGCCGATCAGCTCCAGTGACAGGTCGAACATGGCGGTCGCACCAGAGATCGTATGAATATTGCCGTCCCGCACAATCAGCCGGTCAACAGCCGGGCAATCGGGAAAGGCGGCCTCAAAGGCGCTGCGGTAACACCAGTGAACAGCGCAGCGCCGTCCGGACAAAACCCCGCTGCGCGCCAGCGGGAAAACACCACCGGACACTGCGCCCAAGGTCACACCATGCCGCGATAAGTAGCGCAGCCGCCCATGCCCTGAGACAGGATCTTCGAATTCACCTTCCGGGCCGGACAGCAGGAACAGGCAGTCCAGCCCTTTGATCCCGGCAAGGCTGGCATCTGCTGGAAAAAGGACCCCGGCTGAAGCCGCTGCGTCCGCGCCGGTTTCCGTCACCAAGGACCAGGAAAACACCTGGTGCCCGGCGATTTCATTGGCGGAGCGCAGCGGCTCCATTGCCGAGGTCAGGCAGGCCATGGGAAAGCCTGGAAACAGCAGAAAGCCTATGCGGGTGGATGGGGCGGGGCCAAAGTCGTTGGAATGGATAGTCATGATGTCACTCCAGCCCCAGCGCATCTTTCTTGGTCTTCGCCCAGGTGGTGACCAGGTGGTCGACCATCAGCCCCATGAAAGCGACGGCAAGACCAAGCACCAGCCCTTTGCCCACATCGGTGGAAGACAGCGCACGCTGCATCTCCTGGCCCAGATCCTGGGTACCGATGAAGGCGGCGATGATCACCATGAACAGCGAGAACATCACCGACTGGTTCACCCCGACCATGATGGTAGGCAGCGCCATCGGCAGGCGGACTTTCCACAGGGTTTGCATCCGGGTGGCACCGGCCATATCAGCGGCTTCGATCAGGGTTTCGGGCACCTGGCGCAACCCTTCAATGGTGTAGCGCACCAGCGGCACGGCTGCGAACAGGACCACGGCGCCGATCACCGCCACATCGTTCACCCCGAACAGCATGACCACCGGGATCAGGTAGATGAAGCTGGGGAAGGTTTGCAATGTGTCGCAGATGAGCAGGGCAAGGGCGGCACGTTTCTCGTGAAACGATCCCCAGATGCCCAGCGGAAAACCCAGCACAGTCGCAATCGAGACCGCGACGACGACAGTATAAACAGTGATCATCGCACGATCCCACCAGCCGGACATGGCGATGAGGCCGAAGAAAGCAACGCATACCAAAGCTGACCGCAGCCCGCCGATGGCCCAGCCTGCGGCGGCCAGCAGCGCCAGCACTGCGGCATAGGGCATCCATAGGAAGGCATCGCGGATCGGGATCAGCACCCAGGTGATCAGGAACCAGCGCAGCCATTGGGTGACCGGATCTATCAGCACGATGAACCAGTCCGCGACGGCATCAATCGGCTTGGAGATGGTGAAGGCGTCGCGGCGGCCGATCTGGTCCATTACTGGAATGAACTGTGCCAGCAGGATGCAGGCCAGCGACAGGCCCGCAGCGATCAGCAGGAACTTGTTGCGGACCGCAAAGGAGATGCCTTTTTCAAAATGCTCAGGCTGCTTGGTCGCCCAGGCCTTGGTGCAACGGTCCAGCATGACGGCCAGCAGCACGATGGTGATGCCGATCTCGACCGAGCGGCCGATCTTCAACGCCTGCAGCAGTTGCAGCAGCTTCTGGCCCAGCCCCGGCATGCCGATGAAGCTGGCCAGAACCACCATCGCAAGACACTGCATGATGACCTGGTTCACACCGACCAGGATCTCGGTCCGGGCGGTGGGGATGCGGACGTGGCGCAGCAGCTGCCAGCGGGTTGAGCCGCACATGTGTCCGCTTTCAATCACCTCATGCGGGACCTTGCGCAAACCCAGCAAGGACATGCGGATCATCGGCGGCACCGAAAAGATGATGGTGACAATGGCACCCGCCTTGGGGCCGACGCCGATAAAGACAACCACCGGGATCATATAGGCGAAATGCGGCAGGCTTTGCGCGATGTTGAGGATTGGATTCAGGATCCGTTCAAAGCTCTTCGAGCGCCAGGCGAGGACGCCCATGACCAGCCCGAACAGGATCGAGAACGGGGCCGCGACAACGATAACCGAAAGGGTTTCCATCGCCCATTTCCACTGTCCCATGACGGCGATCCAGACAAAAGTGCCGCCGGTCAGCAGCGACAGCCGCCAGCCTTGTAACGCATAGCCGATAACAAAGCCGATGCTGGCAATCACGGTCCACGGAATGGGGCCGACGCGGGGCCAGCGGTTCTTGCCGTAAAGCAAGTTGGCGGTCACATCGAGCAGCCATTCAACCCCATCAGCAAAGGCGCGGGTCAGGTAGATAAGTCCAAGATCATCGCGCAGGAAGTTAAAGATCGCGTTGATCCAGTCGGCAAAAGGCAGCACCAGCCATTCAGGCGGCCTTACCAGCCCTGCCGGCAGCACGGCATTGCCCGCCGCCAGAACGCAGGCCAGCGCAAACAGCGCCCAGCCGGTTCTGGCGCGTGTCCATGTCTGAGGTTTTCCAGAAAGGACCATCGTCTGATCTGTCATGACGGCTCTCCCAGAAGCACGTCCAGCGCTTCTTGGCGGTTCATCGCACCGATCAGGCTGCCTGCGGTGTTGGCAACCGGCAGAAAGTCGCGGTTGTCATTGACCAGCAGGCGCGCCAGTTCGGCGATGGTCTGTTTTTCTCCGATCGGCGTGCCGGTCAGGCTGTGTCCATTCACCTCGCGTGCCAAAACACCGGCATGCACCACGCGGGATTTCTCAATTTCTTCGGTGAATTTCGCAACATACTGGGTAGCCGGGTTCAGCACGATCTGATCGGGGGTGTCGCACTGTTCAACCACGCCGTCCTTCATGATGGCAATCCGGTCGGCAAGGCGCAGGGCCTCGTCAAAGTCGTGCGTGATAAAGACGATGGTCTTGCCCAGCATTTCCTGCAGCCGCAGGAATTCGTCCTGCATCTCGCGGCGGATCAGCGGGTCGAGGGCTGAAAACGGCTCGTCCAGGAACCAGATATCAGGTTCAATTGCCAGGCTTCGGGCGATGCCGACACGTTGCTGCTGGCCGCCGGATAGTTCGCGCGGGAAGTAATCCTCGCGCCCTGACAGGCCTACCAGTTCGATCACCTCCAGCGCACGGGCGCGGCGTGCGTGGCGGTCCTGGCCGCGCATTTCCAGCGGGAATGCCACGTTGTCCAGCACGGTACGGTGCGGCAAAAGACCGAAGCTTTGGAACACCATGCCCATCTTGTTGCGACGCAGGCCGATCAGCTCTTTCTCGGACATCTCGCCGATGTTCTGACCGTCAACCTGAACCTCGCCGCCGGTGATATCAATCAGACGGGACAGGCAGCGTACAAAGGTGGACTTGCCGGAGCCTGACAGCCCCATGATCACCAGCATTTCCCCCTTGGCAATATCCAGAGAGACGTCGCGCACAGCTGCGATGTAGCCAGCCTGGCGGATCTCATCAAAGCCGGGGTTGCCGGTCAGTGACTTCAGATACTGTTCTGGTTGGGCGCCAAACAGCTTCCAGACGTTTTTGCAGGAAATGACGGGGGTGGCGGCGGTCATGGCTTTTCTTTCATTGGCAGAGAAACCGGGGCAGCGCGCTGCCCCGGAATAAGGGTCTGAAGGGGGAATCAGGAACCGGTCCAGGGCTTCCAGAGACCCTCATTCGCGGCCAGCCATTCAGCTGCGGCGTCCTCAGGCTCCATCTCGTCAATATCGACCAGCTTGGCCATTTCTGCGATTTGCGGGTTGGTAAAGCTGATTTCGGTCAGCGTTTCATAGGCCGCCGGCCATTTCTCTTTCATGCCGTCCCAAGCGGCCTTCTTGAGGTAGCCGTTGGCCGGATTGCCGCAGTCATAGGTGGCGTCCGGGTTCGGGCCGACGGACGGGTCCTTGTCGCAGCCTTCGACCCAGGTGGGGAATTCGACGAATTCACCTGGCCAGACAGCTTCGGCAAAGTTCGGCGTCCAGTTGAAGATCACCACCGGCTTTTTGGTCCTTTCAGCAGCGGCAACTTCGGCCCAAAGCGCCGAGGCAGACCCTGCGTTCACAACTGTGAAGTTCATGCCGAGGGCCTCAACACGCTCGGCGTCGTGCTTGAGCCAGTCAACAGGACCGCCCAGGAAACGGCCCTTGTCGCCAGTTTCAGGTGTGGCAAAAGCCGCAGCGCAGTCGTTCAGCGCTTCCCAGCTTGGCAAGCCAGGGCAGGCGTCTTTGGTCCAGGCCGGATACCACCAGTCTTCGCGGGTCACGGCATTGTGGTCGCCTGCGTCATGCAGGCCGCCTTTGGACAGCGCCTCGTTGAAGGACTTGCCAAAGGCGCCTTCCCAGACTTCCAGTTCCAGGGTCACATCGCCAAGGCGGACGGATTCATAGACTGCCTGGCTGTCGGTCGACACATATTCGACACTGTTGCCCATTGATTCAAAGATTTGTCCGACAACGTGGCTCATCACGATCTGGCTCGACCAGTTGTGGATCGGAATAATGATAGGGTCCGAGGAATCCTCGGCCATCGCCATCGGGGCCGTCATCATCATGGCCGCAGCGCTGGCCATTAGGTATTGCCGGTATCTCATGTGTGTCTCCCTGTTGTCGCAGCCCTGGTCCTGATGGCCTGAGCCTTTCCGCGTTTTGAAAGCCGGGCTTTCGAGACAAGAAGTTAGGCAGCAGTTGTGAACAGGTCAGCCCGGCGGGATGAACAGGCTGGTCAGGTATGTTAAAATTTGTTAACCGGTAGGAATATTTTCGGGGGTTTCAAAATCATGGCGCATATTTTGATCATTGAGGACGAGCCCGTCACCCGGGCCACTCTTGCCAGTTACCTGGATGCCCAAGGGTACAGTGTTTCGCAGGCTGAAACTGCCGAAGACGCGGAAAGTATACTGGAAGAACAGGACGTTGATCTTTTGTTGGTCGACATCAACCTGCCCGGAAAAGACGGGCTGCAAATTACCCGGGAACAGCGTGCCAAGTCTGAGTTGGGGATTATCCTGGTGACCGGCCGGGATGATGAGATTGACCGGATTGTCGGATTGGAGCTTGGCGCGGATGATTATGTCTGCAAGCCCTTCAACCGGCGTGAATTGCTGGCTAGGCTGAAAAACCTGCTGCGGCGGACGCAGGATGTACGGCGACTGTCGCGCCGGATCTACAAATTCGGGCGGTTCCAGTTCGACGTCGCGGCGCGGCATCTGCAAACGGTCGAGGGTGACAGCATTTCCCTGACCCGGGCTGAATTCGAAGTGCTGGAGATGCTGATCAGCCGGGCAGGCGAGGTGGCCTCGCGCGATGCGCTGATGAGCCGGGTCACCCACCGGCAATACGGTGCAAACCCCCGCACCGTGGATGTGCTGATCCGGCGTTTGCGCGGCAAGCTGGAGGAGGACCCCGCCAATCCGCGGGTGATCACAACCGTGCATGGCGAGGGCTATGTGTTCACGGCGCCTTTGAACTGACAGTTTCGCACTCGCGCAGCACTGCGGCCAGCGCGTCCAGAATGTGCGGGACCAGACCGGTCAGCTTTTCCAGCTGGTCTTGGGCTGCGTTCAGTTCCCCATTTTCCGAGTGTGCTTCCAACGCTGCCAGCAGCGCCGCGAGATCCTGCTGGCCAAAGGTGCTGGCAGCCCCTTTGGCACGGTGCGCTTGTTTTGCCAGTGATCCCCAATCTTGCATTTCCAAAGCCGCAGTCATCTGTGCAAGGCTTCGCGGAAGCTCCTGTTTGAATATTCTTGCGATGTCCAGAGCTTGCAATTTGCCAAGGTCCCGTATGTTTTCCTGCATCTGTTTCTGAAGGCCGGCGCGGCGGTCCGGCTGTTCCAGAACTGCCTGGCGGGCCGATAAATAGATCGCGCCCTCGCGCCCTTGCATGACGCTGTCCAATGCCTTGGCCAGCCGTTCTGGGGAGACAGGTTTGGCGACAAAACCGTTCATGCCGGCCTGCAGGTGAGTCTCGATCTGGTCCTTTTGCACATGCGCCGAAATGCCGATGACCGGCAGTTCGGCAATCCGCCGGTCGGGCAGGGCGCGCAGGCGGCGGGTGGCCTCGGTGCCGCTGATGCCCGGCAGGTTCACATCCATCAGCACCAGATCAAAACCGGAGCCGGGCAGCAGTTCCAGCGCGCTTTCGGCGCTGCCGGTGCATTGGCAATTGTGCCCCATACGCTCCAAGTACCCGCGAGCGACCATCTGATTGATTTCGTTGTCCTCGACCACCAGCACTGACAGGGGGTGTTCGGCTTTTGTTGCCGGCGCGGGCGGGTCTTCAAGCACAAGATCAGCGGGTTTGCCCGGTTCCAATTCCAGGGACAGTGTAAAAACGGATCCCACGCCGGAGGTGCTTTCCAGCGACAACCTGGCACCGATGGTTTCGGCGAAATGCCTGCTGATTGCCAGCCCCAGCCCGGTGCCGCCGAATTTGCGGGCGGTATCTGTGTCCTCTTGCTCGAAGGCCTCAAAGATTCTGGTCTTTGCTTCCGCCGATATGCCCTTGCCGGTGTCACTGACTTCAAAGGTCACCCGGTGGCGTCCGCTGGCAGTATCGTTGATCCGGATCCGCAGAATGACCTCGCCGTCGTCAGTAAATTTCAGGGCGTTGGAAAGCAGGTTGAACAGAATTTGACGGAGCTTGGCGGCATCGCCCTGCACGGCCTCTGGCAGGTTTCCGGGGGCATCAAGCCACAGGTGGACGCCCTTGCTGTCAGCGCCGGGCCGCAGCAGCACGACGATGTCGGTTACCAGTTCCCGCAGGGAAAATGTGCTTATCTCCGGCTTTAGGGCGCCGCTTTCGATTTTCGAGTAGTCCAGGATGTCATTCAAAATCTTCAGCAGATTTTGGCCGGAGACCAGCGCTGCCCGCAGCCGCTCCATCTGCGTAGGCGGCAGGCCATCGTCCGAAAGGCTGCGCAGCATGCCAAGCACGCCATTCATTGGCGTGCGGATTTCATGGCTCATCATGGCGAGGAACTCGGATTTGGCTTGGTCAGCGGTTTCCGCTTTCCGGCGGGCCTCGTCATGGGCTTCGACTTCTTCCTGCAGGCGCTCGGTCTGTTCATTGACCAGGACCTGCAGATTGTTGCGGTGTTCGCGAAGTTCCTGTTCATTGCGGTCCCGGACACTTTCCAGTTCCAATTTGTCGATGGCTTGCTGGCGGAAAACTTCCACCGCGGCCTCCATCCGGGCGATTTCGTCATGCCCTCGCGGTCTTACCCGGTGGTCCAGCTGGCCGCGCATCAGGGCCGCCATTGTGCCCGACAGCTGATTAAGGCGCCGGGTGATGCTGCCGCGCACATAAAACCACAGGACTGCAAGCGACAGCACAAACCCTGCAATCGCAGCAAAGCCGTTGCGCAATTGGGCCCGTTGGACGTCGAGAGCGGCAGCATTGCCGGACCGGATCACCCGTGCCTGGGCCTGGTCCGCAACGGCTGCGGCCTCGTCGCCAAGCCGCAATGCGGTAGCTTGCAGGCCCTGCTGGAGCGCGGTTATGCGGGTTTCGGTGGCCAGAATCCTGTCGCGCAGCACAAACAGCCCGATGTCCTGCTCTGAGACGGTACGCAATTGCGCGGCATAGCCTTCGGCCTGCTGGCGCCGCCCTGGGTCGCGGATCGCCTTGATACGGCGGGACACGACGAGCAGCCGGCTGGTCAGCGTTGCCTCGATCTCACCCAGTTCAGTTTCATCGCCGGCGTCTTCGATCCGGTTGATCAGCAGCCCGATTTCAGCGGTTTGCGAGCGCAGCTCGAACATCAGGCCCAGTTGGAACAGGTCAACCTCGATCAGCTTGTCCAGCGTATCGGTACGGGCCTGCTCCTCAATCGGGGAGGAGCCGGGACCGTAAAGGCTTGAGATAACTGCAGTAGTGCCCATCTCGGCGTTTGCCACCAAAGTGTCGGCCATGCTGAGCAAGTTGTTCGCAGCGGATAGGTTTTGCCCGGCCAACTGGTTGAATTCGCTGTGCAGAGCGATGCGGGTTTCGACCAGGGCGTTCAGCAGCGGCAGCACGCGGGACGCTTCCGTCACCGTGTCACGCAGCCGGGCGGATCCTGTGCCGCCGGCTGTCTCCAGCGCTTCAAGCCGCCGGGTCAGTGCTTGGACTTGGGCGGACAGGAATTTTGCCCGGTTTTCCCGCTCGGACTGGGTGTCAACTGCGGCCAGCTCAGGGGCGATGGCAATGATGCGGGTGCTTTCTTCGGCCATGCCGCGGACTTCGGCAATGGCAGGTATGGTCTGGCTGATCACCTCTGCCTGGCGGCGTGCAAGCACCCGCAGTTCAACCAGGCCAAGGATGCCCGCAAGGGTGGGCAGTCCTGCAATGACGACGAATGCGAGGCTTAATTTTCCGCCAAGACCAAGCTTTTTCAACATCCCTGGACTGTCGCGCGCATTTGCCTGTAGTGCAAATTTGAATTTCCCTTTTGCGTTCTGCTGCCTATCCTCAGTGTCTGGAAGGGATTTTCATGCGCGCATTCTGGTTTTTGTTCTTCTCTGGGCTTTGCACTGCAGCCGCCGCGGACAGCTGGCGCCTGCAGGTTCCGCGAACCCCGTTCGATTACGAAAGCGGATACGAGGCCGCAGATTATCAGCCGTTGGAGCGGGCGGCGCAGATGTGGCGGCTGTGCATCGCGTATCCGCATTTGAAGGACGCCTATTGGCTGAGCGTCAACTACGGAATGGTGGCTGAGGCTGAACGGCTGGGGGTGTCCTTTAAACTGGTTGAGGCCGGCGGGTATCCGAATTTGCAGCGGCAGATCCACCAAGCCGAAGACTGTGTGGAGGCGGGGGCAGATGCGCTGATCCTGGGGACGGTCTCTTTTGCGGGTCTGACCGGAACGGTGGAGCGGATTTCGGCAAAGGTTCCGGTAATTGCAGCGGTGAATGACATCGCCGATGCGGGGATCACTGCCAAGGTCGGTGTGTCCTGGACGGAAATGGGCGCTGTGGCCGGGCGTATCATCGCGGCGCGGCACCCCAAAGGCGCACCGCCAGTGAAAGTGGCCTGGTTTCCCGGTCCGGAGAATGCGGGCTGGGTGAAATTTGTTGAGCAAGGGTTCCGCGCGGCACTGGCGGAAAGCTCGGCGGTGGTCGCGGTGACGAAATACGGAGACACCGGTCGGGAGATTCAGGTCCGCCTTGTCGAAGAGGCGCTGGATGAGGCGCAGGACTTGGACTACATCGCCGGGTCTGCGCCTGCTGCCGAGGCCGCGGTGTCGGTCCTGCGTGCCCGTGGTTTGCAGGGGAAGGTTCTGGTTGTGTCTGACTACATGACCCACGCCGTCTACCGGGGTGTTCTGCGTGACCGGATCATTGCAGCACCCACGGACTTCCCTGTTCTGCAAGGGCGGCTGGCGGTGGAAATGGCGGTGCGGGCTATAGAGGGAAAGCTGAGCGTCAAACATACCGGGCCGGAAATCCAGGTCTTTGATCAGAACTCGCAGCGCGGGGACATGCTGGAGCAATCCCTGGCGCCGGCAAGTTTTGTCCCGGTGTTTGATTTTCATCCGCAGCGGTGACGGTGTTGCAGCAGGCTAGTCCGGCAGGCGGCAGTTTTGTTGACCGGCGGCGTGTGATCCAGCATCCTTATCTGAATATTGCGGGATACCAATAGGCGGCCAGCAGATGTTCTGTGGCAGTCATGACAGTGAGGCCTGCCCCATGCCAAAGGCGCAGCAGAAGGGATATGTTCTGGACACCCACCGGTTGTGCGATCCGGCGCAGACGCTGGCTGCAGTCCGGCCGCATCTTGCCGGTATGGGCATCACCCGCATTGCCAATCTGACCGGGCTGGACCGGATCGGCCTGCCAACCGTTATGGTGACGCGGCCTAATTCCCGTTCAGTCGCGGTGGCGCTGGGCAAGGGGCTGACGCTGGAAGCGGCACAGGCCTCGGGCGTGATGGAAGCGATTGAGACCTGGCACGCGGAACGGATCGCGCTGCCTCTGCGGGCGGCCAGCTATCACGACTTGCGGCAAGGCACATTGGTGGCGGATGTTGATCGTCTGCCCCGCGTGACCGGAGGCCGCTTTGATCCGCACCAGCCGATGTTGTGGATTGAAGGAACGGACCTGATAACTGAAAAGGCGCATTGGCTGCCCTATGAAATGGTGGATACCGATTACACCGCGCGGCCCTGCGGCGGGCAGGGAGCGTTTCCGCGCACTACCAACGGTCTTGCGTCCGGCAACAGTCTCGCAGAAGCCACCTGCCACGCGATTTGCGAATTGATTGAAAGGGATGCGATCACCCTGTGGCATCATGCACCGCCGGGCCCGCGTATCAATCCCGAAACTATAGACGACCCGCGCTGCCGTGCGGCGCTGGAACGGTTTGCTGCAGCAGGAGTGGACGCCGGCATCTGGAGTATCGCGACAGACACCGGGGTGGCGGCGTTTCATTGCATGATTTGCGAAGCCGGCAGCCGGCCCGGCCATATCGGCATTGGCAGCGGCTGCCACCCGGACCGTGCCATTGCCCTGCTAAGGGCGCTGACCGAGGCGGCCCAGACACGGCTGACCTATATCTCCGGTGCGCGCGACGATCTGGATCCGGATGAGTTTACCCCCAAGGCGTCGGCAGAACGCGCGCAGTATGTCCGGGCGTTGTTGGCTCGAACCGAGCCGGTGGACCGGCTGCAAGATTGCCCGTCCTACTCAGCGCCGTCCTTTGAAAGTGACCTGGCCTGGCTCCTGAACCGGCTGGGGGATGCAGGGATAGAGCAAGTTCTGACGGTCGACTTGTCGCGTCCGGGTCTGGGAATTTCTGTGGTGCGTGCGGTGATCCCGGGCTTGGAGGCGCCGCATGACGATCCGGATTTCATAGCAGGCCCGAGGGCCCTGAGAACAGCGGAGGCGCAGGTTTGACGGCGGTTGTTTTTGCAGGCCCGACAATCAGCGCTGAGGAGGTCTTGAACCTGCTGAATGCCACTGTTCTGCCGCCGGCTGGTCAAGGCGACATTTACCGGGCCGCCCGTCAAGGTGCATCTGTCATCGGATTGATCGACGGGTACTTTGAAGGTGTGCCCTCGGTCTGGCACAAGGAAATCCTGTGGGCGCTGGAGCAGGGGATCGCGGTGTTCGGCAGCGCCAGCATGGGCGCGCTGCGGGCGGCTGAGCTGTCTGCGTTCGGGATGGTGGGCATCGGAGACATCTATGAAGCCTATGCTGCGGGTGAGATTTGCGACGATGACGAAGTCGCGGTCCTGCACAGCCCGGCAGAATTGGGCTTTGCACCGCTAAGCGAACCGATGGTCTCAATCCGGGTAACCGTGGCGCGCGCGGTCGCTGACGCGGCGCTGGAAGCGGATCAGGCTGCGGAGCTGCTCAGAACGGCCAAGCAACTGTTTTACCACGACAGGACCTGGGAACAGATCCTTGCGGGACTTGCGGATGCATCCTGGCTTGGCAAATTTTCGGCCTGGCTTGAAACCGGGCGGGTGGACGCCAAGCGCGAGGACGCGCAGATGATGCTGATCCGTATGGCGGCCTTTCAGGAGACGGAGGGCAAGGCCGTTTCCATTCCGCCTGAAAAGGTTGAACGCTCGCTTGCCTGGCAGGGTTTGGTGCAGCGGATCGAAGCGGAGGCGTACAGCCTGCCGGACGCGGACTTGCAGGTGCTGGATGAGTTGCGCCTGGAGCCTGGGCGCTTTGGTGAATTCCGGATCCGCGCTGCAGCGCGCTGTTTGGCGCTGGAGAATGCAAGGCGAAAGGGGCTGCGCCCGGACCGGCAAGAGATATTAGAGCAATTGAGCAGACACCGGGAAACGCTCCAGCTTTTCCGCAGTCGCGACCTGCAACAGTGGCTGGCAGAAAACGGGCTGACTGCTGACGGGTATGAAGCGCTGCTTGGGGAAACAGCGCTGGCTGGCACTGCTGTGAACACCTTGGGCAAGCAGTTGGAACTGCACCTGCTGGCAGAGCTCCGGCAGGCAGGCGCCTATGCGCAATTGAAATCCCGGGCGATTTCCAAGTCGCAGCGGCTGGCTGAGCAGGACCAGCGGGGCAGCGATCAGCCTGAACAGGACCGGTTGCGCTGGGCCCTCTGGTATTTCGAAACACGCCTGCAGCGGGAAATCCCTGAAGATCTGGGTGAATATGCTGCGGGTATCGGCCTGAGAGACCTGGATGAATTCTATGCGCTGATCCGGCGTGAATTCATGTATCATCAAAAGGGCAAAACACAGTCTGCACCGCAAAGCAGAGACCAGGCAGGGCATATACGGTGAAACCTCCGCAAATTTGGAGGGCTCATGGACGACATGTTTGAGATGGCTGAAGAAGCGCCGGGAACCCGGTTTCTCCTGTTTCCGCAATCTCCGTTCCGGACTGCGGATCCGGAACCGGAACTGGTCGAGATTTCCGCGCCGCCCGGTTCTATCGGGCCGGGGCCGTCGGGACCGCGGATGTATACAGTCAACCCTTTGGGCAAAACCATTCCGTTTGGGGCCATAGTCCCTGGCCCGTCGGGGCCTGGCATGTATCTGCCGCCTTGGCATGGAGAGGTACAGGAACCGCCGGCGCCGGATGAAGATGGCCACTTTACGCATGTCCTGCCTTCGGACCCCGGTTTTGAGGCGGTGCATTTGTTTGCGGCCGCCCATTTCACGCTGGATGTGTGGGAGGCGTATTTCGGGCACCCGATCCCCTGGCATTTTGCGCGGGATTATGACCGGCTGGAGCTGTCGCTGCTGCCAAGCCTGGACAACGCGCATATCGGCTGGGGATTTCTGGAAACCGGCGGCACCTGGGAGCATGGCGGCGAATACCGCGCCTACAGCCTGAATTTTGATGTGGTCGCCCACGAAATCGGCCATGCCATCATCTACAGTGTTGCGGGCATGCCGGTCTCGGATGATGTGCCGGGCGAGTATTTTGGATTTCACGAATCTGCAGCTGATATGGTGGCGCTGATAGCCTCGCTTCACTTCGGGTCGGTTGTCGAGGAGCTGTTGGAGAACACCAAGGGCAATCTTTACACGTTCAATCAGTTGAACCGCTTCGCCGAGCTTGCCGGGAATGCGCAAATCCGGATGGCGGCAAACACCCGGTCGCTGCAGGAGTTTGTTTCCGGCTGGAGCAGTGAACACGCGCTGTCCGAACCGTTGACGGGGGCGATGTTCGATATCCTCGTCGATATCTTTCACGAGCGGCTGCTGGTGCATGGTCTGATCACACCTGAAATGGAGGATCTGTCTGATCAGTTGGAGGAAACCCCCTATTACAGCGATGTCATGCAGGCGCTGTTTGATGCGCGCTATGCTCTTGATCCCGAAGGGTTCCGGGTATCGCTATTGGAAGCCCGTGACTTTCTGGGCGCCTATCTGGCGGCGGCGTGGAGCATGCTGGATGCCGAAAACCTCACCTATGCGGCAGTGGAGAAGGCGTTGCTGATTGTTGACCAGGAAACAACCGGAGGCGCCTTCCACTCGATCATAGAAGGCAACTTCCGCATGCGGGGAATTGGCTTTGCCCAGGCTGGACCGCGACTGGCCGAAGCGGATGAGGACAGCCATGCCAATTCCGTGCGGACACGGGTGCCCGGCGGCTGACAGGCTGATTGTCTACAAATTCTATTCTTTTTGTGCTATTTTACCTCTCAGGGGGACATTCAAGGCATCAGAACCTGCAGAAATTCCAGACCTGTCCTTTTTTGAATTGTCATCCTGAGTTGTTTCCATAGCCACAGGAGTGTGTACAGTGGCCGAGTCTTTGCTGAGTTTTTCTGAAGTGTTGTTATTTGGCCGTTTGATCGACGACATGAAAATTGTCCCCAAAATTGCGGGGGCTGTTGTTGGTACAGTTGGTAATTTGCAGAAATTGGAAGGTACCAAAGTAAACGGCGAAACTGTTGCGGCTGGTGACAAAGTCCTGGTTATGGGCCAAAACAACAAGGGGGAGAATGGTCTCTATGAGGTTGGGTCGGGAAGCGAAAATCCTTGGATTCACCAGCGCCAGTTTCCTAAAGGAACCCTACTAGAGATTGCTCACGGTCCCCGCCAAGGTTTATGGCGTCAGGTCGGCGACTATGGCGCTGGGCAGCAGGACTATGAAAAGGCAGGAAAGCGGCGGCAGAAAGGCCAGGGCAGAAACAACCTGCTTGGCGATCAGCTGAGCGATGATGCGAATCTCGCCCGTATCTACGGGTTTTCCTATGAGGGCACCTATTTTGAACTGCCGGAACCGGTGATATTCCTTGTGCATGGTGACGGCGAAAGTGCGACGGGTCAACAATCGCCCGCCGGCCAGGTTCAAGTTTCCCGGGCACCTTTGGACCCTTCGGTGACCGGGGTTGCCTCGGCCGAGTACCAGATCGCAAATGACATCCGGGTTTGGGATTATGACAAGGCCGATTACACGATCCGGATGGACGTGATGACCGGCATGCTGGAACAAGTTCTTTTGGATGTCTTTTTCGGCGACGGCGGACCTTCAGTCAGCGGTGCCAAGGTGAGCGGCGCGAAAGTTAGCGGCGCGAAGGTCAGTGGAGCCAAAGTCAGCGGTGCCAAGGTCAGCGGCGCAAAAGCACGCGGGTCCGGCGACTGAGATTGAGTATCTGGCAGAGGTTTGCTGTGACTTGATAAGAAAGGGTTGGCGTTCCTATCCTGGGCGCCGGCCTTTTAGAAACCTGCTTTCTTCAGGCCTTCAACAAAGTGCTGGGTGTCTTCTTCCAGCCGGTCAGGCTGCACCTTGGTCCAGCGTTCCAGTGAAAAATTCGGATGTGCTTCGCGGTGCCGGGCGGCCATATCCCGGGCCAGTTCCATCTTGCCCATCTGCGCATAGCTGGCGGCCAGCATCCGCTGTCCCTCGGTCGGGTTATTCATTTTGGTGAGCGTTTCAATAACCGCCTCATAGTGTTTGAGGTTATAGTAGGCGCCACCCAGGTGCCAGAGGTATTGATCGGGGAAATAGGGGTTCAGCCGCATCGCCTGTTGCAGGTTTTCGATGGCTGTTTCATTGTCACCGGAATGGGCCAGCGCATCGGCGTAGTCCGACAGAAGGTCGGCATCATTCGGGTTAAGCGCAAGGGCGCGCCGGTAAGCGCCGATCGCTGCGTCATGCTCTTTCCGGTAAAGATGTACAAATCCCAACTCACCGAAACCGCGGGCATCGGTCGGGTCCAGCTCAACTGCTTTCTGGGCGTAAGACAGGGCTGTGTCCAATGCGTGTTCGGCGTCTTTGGCCCAGGAATAGCGCCAATCAATGTTCAGGGTGCGTGATAGTGCGGCCGAGGCCCGGGCATAATCCTGATCCCGCGCAAGGGCGCGTTCGTACAGGGTCTGGGCTTCGCGGTTATCCTGCCTGGTGTAGCGGAAGATAAATTGCTGCCCGCGCAGAACAAAGCCATAGGCTGCAAGATCTGCCGGTGCTGCCTGCGCCATCCGTTTGCGCTCCTGGGCTTCGATCAGAACGGCCGTTGCTGCAACGATTGCATCGGTTACCTCGTCCTGGATGGCAAAAATATCGTCAATGTTCCGGTCATAGCGCTCGCCCCAGATCGTCCGCCCCGAATCCGCGTCAATCAGTTCAATGGCGATCCGTACCCTTGCTCCGGCCCGGCGGACGCTGCCGCGTGCGACGTAGCGTACCCCTAACTCACGTGCGGCTTCCTGTGGGGGCATCGAACGGGTCTTGAAGAAAAAGGCAGAATTGCGCGCTATGACAAAGAGATTTTTGAATTTGGACAGGTTCAGGATGATGTCTTCTGTCAGCCCGTCCGCAAACCAGTTGTCGGATTGGTCGCCGCTCAAGCTGGCAAATGGCAGCACGGCGACGGATGGTATGCCAGGGGGCGGGCGGCCTGCGGGCTGAGCCTCCGGAGGGCGCCGGGTGGCAGCCATGGCCGCTCCGGCGACCTCGCTGCGGACACAATAGGAGGGCACCGGGTCCGCAATATTCTTAAGGCGCTGCGGGCCAAGAAATTCAAAACCGAAGCGCAAGCGGTTGCGGATCTGTTCATAAACCGACCCGCTGACAAAAACCCGGCCCGGTTCGGCAATTTCCTGCAGCCGGGCGGCAATGTTGACATTGTCGCCGTGAATGCCGCGGTCATCGACCAGGATTTCGCCCATATGCACACCGGCCCGAAACCGAAGCTGCTGGTCTTCTGGCCGTGCACTGTTGTTCTGCTCTGCAATGCGGTGCAGTTCGACACCGAATTTCACCGCGTTGGTCGCTGTTTCAAACAACGCTAGAACCCCGTCGCCGCGAACTGCAACCACTTGACCGTCATGCGCATTGCATGCTGTTTCCAGTTCTTCCAGCAGGGATTTCAGTGCGCTGTATGTGTCGATTTCGTCATTGCCCATAAGCCGGGCATAGCCGACAACATCGGCAAACAGCACTGCTCCAAGCTGGCGCCGGACCGTTGTTTTTTTACTATGGCCGCTCACAAGCTGTCCTCCTCCTGTGAGTGTCGGCAAGAACTGCCGGAGAAGCCGGTTCTGCCCTTTTGGTCTGCCGGTCAGCCTGCTGGCGGATCTGCCGGGCCCGGCGGCCAGGCCCAGCCTGTAATCTCCGCGCCGTGGAAGCCTGCCTTCACACTGGCGTCAAGTTCCTGCGCGAGAACCCTGCGGCTGGCCTCCCATTCCTCCCTGAGGAGGCCTACTGTGATCATGTCGAAGTACCGGCCTTCTGCATACCAGGCTGCTCGCATCCTGCCTTCGGTTGCGAAGCCTGCGCGCGTGGTGAGTTCCTCGCTGCGGGTATTGTCGGCACGGTAATATGATGTAATGCGATTTAGCCCGATCTGACGGAATGCAAAGTCGAGAAGCAGCGCAAGCGACCGGATCCCGATGCCCTGCCGGCGCTTGGACTGCTCAATGAAAAGCGCAATAATGGCGTCCCGGTTGACCATGGAGATGCTTTCCAGCCCGGCAATGCCGCACAGTGCATTGGTATTTGTAACAATTGCAAACCAGCACTTGCTGGTATCCGGCGCAGTACCGGCAGGGGGGATCCAGGCCTGTGCAATGGCAGGCAGGCTGAGGGGGGACCGGGCAGCGCGGTCAAAGCAGGCCAGGTCGGTCACATTCTGAAACCAGCCGGCCATAGTGGCGAGGTCTTCCGCTTCCAGCGGCCTGAGCTGTAACTCTGCGGACTGCCGGTCCGGCATTTTCTGTCCCCTTATTCCGTTTCTAAGTGTTGCCTCCCCTAGCTCAGGGGCGGTGGCGAGATCGTCAGCTTTGGCCTTATACCACATTTAGCCGGGCTGTGGTTGCAGAAGCTGGCAGTGCTCAACCGGCCTGTGCACTTTGGCGGGAAAGGCAGGCAAGGTTAGCGTCCGAGTCCGTGGTGTAATTTCCGCGCCTTCAACGGTGTGATCCTGGGTTGCCATCGAGGTGTATGGTCGAGGTGGAGTTTCGACGCTTCAGCCACGATCCGCACGGAGACCCCGATGACCAAGACCAACATGGACCTTTCCGAGCTTCTCGCAAAGCAAAATGGCGGCGGCTTTCTGCGTGCCGTCGCGGAGGCAGTTTTACAGCTGATCATGGAGGCCGACGTGGAAGGCCTGATCGGTGCCGGCAAGCATGAGCGGGCCGATCATCGCACGACCTGGCGAAATAGCCGTCGCCGCAAACACCGATGGACGTCGCGAACTCATTGGTCCGGGGCTTGGTCCGTCAGAAGCCGGGACTTTCTGGACGGGCTTCTTGCGCGGCTTGAAAGCCCGGGGGCTGGAACGGCACCAAGCTGGTGTTCAGCGACGCGCACAGCGGCCTCAGGGCGGCCATCGTGCTGGCCAACATGGCGTTCCCGCGCCAGCACAGAACGAAGTTGCACAGTACCAATCCGATCGAGCGCTTGAACAAGGAGGTGAAGCGCCGGGCCGATGCCGCCGGTATCTTCCCGAATGAGGCCTCCATCACCTGCCTGATCGGCGCCGTGCTGTTCGAACAGAACGGCGAATGGCAGACCGCCAGCCGCTACATGATGGTTGAGGCCTTCGCCGAAACCGGCGCAGAGGAGACAGACCCCATTCTCAGCCTTTCAACACAAGCCGCCTGATCATGACCTCAGGCCATCCGGGAAATCACACCAGCTTGACGGACGTGAACCAGGCAAGAAATACGTGCATTGATCTCTTTAGGGGTTGCGACTCTCCAGCGCTATGATTACACCCCGCGGCAGTGGACCGATAGCTCAGCTGGATAGAGTACTTGACTACGAATCAAGGGGTCGGGGGTTCGAATCCTCCTCGGTCCGCCATTATACCCTTTGTCAGGCGACACATAGTTCTGCCTTTTGCGACAGAACATTGCCTTTGCGCCGCGTAGTGTTGCCTTCGGCCCTGTGATGACGCTGATCATATTTCCCTCTTTCAAAACTGGTTTTGAGCGAAGCCCTTCAGGGCGCTCGTCTCTAAAACCTGCTCCCGGCGAGGGTTCGGGATAGCAAATGCAATACAATTCGATGGTGTTGGTGCGGCCCGCAAGCGTCGGCCGAGGACACGGCCATGTCTAATTGTATTGTAGGCGCGTGGGGATGATGTCCCCTAGCTCTTCTATTGGGTAGTTCGGGCGGAAAGCGGTCTTTCTCTGCGCATGCAATCTGCTGAGTCATCAAGTTAAGTAGGAGACGTTCAGCATTGAGCCGGGCTTAACCTTGCTGAGTGAAGGTTGCGGGATTGTCTCGGTGGTGGTGGCAGCACCTTCACGCCGCAAATGCGCCGCGTGTTGGGGGCACGGTAGGCAGGCTGGGGATCGTCGCGGAGAAGATGTTGCGTGGGCCGCAGAGCTTGGATGCAGGCTCGGGTGGCCGGCGTTTCGGTAGCACAGGTTGCGCGGCCATACGCGATGAATGCCAACCTGATCCACAATTGGCTACTCAATCCGCGCTTTGCGTCCGAAGAGACTGGCGACGAGATCGAGGGGACGACTTTCCTCCCGGTGGAAGTTGAAGGGGCGTTATCCACGCCAAGCCAGCCGCCTTTAGCACCCGCGCCCGACGCTCTGCTGTCTGTGCAACGTGTGGACATTACACTCTCAGATGGCCGCCGCATTCTGGTTAAAGGCACCACGGCTTTGTCAGCAGTGTCCGCGCTAGTCGAAGGGGTGATGCGTTGATTCCTGTAAACACCCGACATATACAGCAAGATCCAGACAACGAAGTGTCGGGAAGAGGTGCCGCAACGTATACGACCACATGCTTTACAGCTAGAATCGCAAACGTATGGGGCAGTAAAGAGATAAGAAGATGAAAAATCAGAAAGTTACGGCATCCAAATACACGACTGGCGAACTTTTCTGTGGTGCAGGCGGGTTGTCTCGTGGCTTCAAAGCCCTGGGCTGTACTCCAAGTTTTGCCAACGATATCTGGCCCGTGGCCCTTCATACTTTCATGATGAACTTCGATCCTCTTTACGCTGAGACGAATGGGGACAGAAGCAGGATACTAGCCCTACCTCAGTCAGTCGAAGACATATCGATCGACGAAATACTGGAGAATGCGCGGAGCAACTCAGATGCTCCTCTCACGCCAGGTGCATTGGACATTCTACTTGGAGGGCCTCCTTGCCAAGGCTACTCACTGAACTCTCACATTCGTTCAGCTGAGGATCCGAGGAACTTTCTTTTCCGGCATTATGTGAGACTTCTACGCGGACTTTCGCCAAAGGTTTTCGTCCTTGAGAATGTCCCTGGGATGTTCTCACTCGAGGGCGGACGTTTCTTTGACGAACTCATCGCCAAAATATCGAAGCCGACCGCTGCGTGCGTCGGGTATGACATCGACTTTAAAATACTCAACGCCGCGCACTACGGTGTTCCACAGGACCGTTTTCGTGTTGTGGTGATAGGCACGAGACGAGATGTTTCAGCCCAAGTAGGGAAAGCAACGGTTCCCACGCCTCGCCACTATTCATTAGCGCAAGCTCATTTTAAGGGTGGCCGTGACCACACCTTCCACTACGCGATTGGCTACCGGAAGCGCCTTGAAAGATGTGACTTCGATCAAACTGACCCAGCACTTCTTCCACCCATTTCGGTCCGAGAAGCAATTGGAGACTTGCCACCCTTGACCAATGGTGGAGGGCAAGATCGAACAGTCTACTCAGCAGCGCAATCCCCCGCGTCTCATTTTCAGAAGAAGATGCGCCTTAAAGCCGACGTTCTTACCAATCACTGGTGCAGAGCATTGGCACACCCAAACACAGAACGTATCAAACACATTCCGGCAGGGGGCGATTGGCGATCGATCCCAAAAGAACTGTTGCCCCCAGGGATGCGAAGAGCGAAGCGAAAAGACCATACTAAGCGGTACGGTCGACTATTACCGGATGAAATCTCCGGCACACTACTAACCAAACCGGACCCGCATTGGGGAACGTTCATTCACTATGATGAAAACCAGCAGAGGTTGATCTCTGTTCGGGAGGCTGCGCGTATCCAATCGTTCCCAGATTGCCATGTTTTCTTTGGAGGGCAAGTCGATCAGTATAAACTTTGCGGGAACGCGGTGCCTCCAATGATGGCTCAAGCTATTGCCGAAAAGGTTTCACAAGTACTTGATCTCTATTATTCAACCACAGAAACATTCAACTCAAATTCAACACTGGAATTAGACAGGGCTTAATATGGCGAAGGATTCTGCTCTTCAACAGCGCTTGGTGGATATTTCAAAAAATTCCAGCAAAATAACAATTGAACGACTAACTACTTCTGAAGTGAATGAAAGGACTGGCTTATCACTGGGGCGTAGCCCTAACCCCATTTATAAGTTCAGCTTTGAAGAAGATGGCGTGCAAATTGAGGCTATTGCGTTCACTCTGATTCTCAACGGCGCTGGCCGCCCAGCAACACGAGCTGAGGCATTAGGGCAAGCTATCGCTTCAAATGGTGAAAATCTATTCCAGTTCAATCCATTTCTTTTAGTATTCGACTACTCAGCAAGTCGTTTTCTTTCGGTCTCCGCGGCAAAACTATTTGGCGCGTTCTCGAGAGAGTCGTCGGACAGGGAAATACCTTTTTCCGACAGCGCATCGTTTTCTTTAACACCCAGTTTTGAACATCAGACAATCAATATGTACACGACTGTCAGCAGCGATGACCTCTGGTCGTGCAACAATCTGGAAGACCTAAGCTCAGAAGAAATCCAACACAACATTCTGAGGTTCCAAGGGGAAGCGCAGACAGAAAATCTTTCCAACATTGTCGCGGCTGCTTCAGAAAGGTTGGATGCTAACGCCGCGAGGCTCAATACCGACGAAATCTTGAACCACTCCCAAGATCGCCTATCCTACACTGCTAGCCTTGTTACGCAGGGCAGGCACAGGTTCTACAGCTTGACGATCCCGTCCGAAACGCTTGCAGACTGTTCGTTTGTAGTAACCCGAAACGAGGATCGAGACCAAGGGTTTCAACGCTATCTGAGCAAGGATCGAGCAACTGAAATCGCAACATACTTAGATTCTGGTCTAGGAACCATTCCAACTTCAATAATCGTGTCCGCACAGGAAGAGTGTGCGTTCAAGTACGACGGGAAGAAGAGAACTGTATCATTCGACAAGATAGACAAGGCATTCCTAATATTAGATGGTCAGCATAGAGTGTATGGTTTCAAGCTTGCAAAAAACACCATGCGCGTTCCCGTAGTTATTTACAATGGCCTCAGCAGAAGCGAAGAGGCTCAGCTATTTATTGATATCAATACCAAACAAAAACCTGTACCTTCCGAATTGCTTTTGGATATTAAAAAATTGTCTAAAACGCAGGGGGATGATGAAAAAAGGATAAGTACAGTATTCGATCTTTTCGATAGCGAGCCTGGAAGCTCACTGCTTGGAAAATTATCCCCTCATGAAAAGAAGAATGGCCTCATCTCGAGAGTTACCTTCAACGCAGCACTCAAGCCACTCATTGATTTCTTCGGTGAGGCGAGCCCAGAGGTAATTTACGCGACCCTAAATCCATATTATGATGGAGTTCAATCGGCATTTTCGGCGATATCTCGAGACATTGACTTTTTCTCGCCGATGACATTTCGCGGGATGACACTTGTTTTCCCAGAAATCCGAGAAAAGGTCATGTACAAAAGCGAAGGGGACCTTAACAAGCGCATCTACCACAATTTCCTAGTTGATGCACTTTCAGGGCAAAAACTGGCACCTCTGAAGGGTCGTCAAAGATCCTATACTGGCATTGTTACCCTAATAACAGAAGCATTGAAGCCAAAGAGATTGTTTTAAGCGACGCACAATGGAAATCGAAAATTTTTGGTCGATCGCCCACTCTCCAAAACTGCTAAGAGTAAAAAAAGTATCGAAAAATGGAGTGCAGGAGTGGATTAAGAGTGCTAATTTCACTCCAAATGCAGACGCCAACCAAATAGACCTCGCCGCCTTTGATTTAGACGATCTTCTATGTTCTTGGGCAAGCGACACATCACGGCTGCTTGTTGCAGCACGTGACACTTTATCTGCAATCGATGGAATTAGGGGGAAGCCCAAATCTACGGCTTGGATATTGATTAAGTCCTACTATGCCGCTTTCTACTATGCCCATGTGATGTTGAGACTTACACGCTGCTCCCTTACATACACACCTACTTCACAGTTGATGAGAATTCGCGGACTGTTGGATGCCTATGGTATACCCGAGCCGTTCCCCCTTAAGACAAATCAATACATATTGAAGTACAATGAAATTCCGCCGAGACTTCAAGTCAAGCAAAAATCTGGCGGAGATGGAACGCACGAGAACACTTGGCGGCAATTCGAAGCGATGGTCTTCGAGTGTGAAGCAGCCCACGAGATCAAGTGCATAAACTCTGCAGAAAAGGGGGAGCTAAAATCCATTGCAGACAAATTGAGGAGATCTATTTATGCCGCGGAAAATTCCGGAAAGCTTCTTTCGTCTATTCGAAATGAAGTTCAATATACACAATTACATGGAGTATGGCCGCCCTATGGAAGCACTCTTAAATCGGACTATTGCCTGAGGCGCCTTAGAGAAGTTCACTCAAAGACAACAAACATCGGAGACTTCGACTTGGATAGTGGAGATAAGGCGACCTGTTTTTTGAACTGTTGTCTACTAATTTGCTGGTCGGCAGAAAAATTCGTTATGTTTTCGACAAAAGACAAACCTAAAAGTTTTCTCAGGTCCAAAGCTCTGGCATAATTTACCCAGCGCCTTCTCTCCATGAAGTAGCGCACTTCGGCAAGCACCGAGGCCACTTTTCTGCCGGCTTCCGCCATTACGGTTTGCCTTGGCGCCTAAAGGCCTCGATTGGTCTTGCGCGCGCAAGCACCCCGGCAGCCAGGTCAAAGACCTACTCCCCTAAACACCATTACATCAAGCTAATCTCATGTGAGATTAGGGGAAAGCGGCATCATAGTCAAAATGAAGTTATCTTGTCGCAAGAATATCTTCTGATAATTGGGTCAATCCGGTGAAAATGGATCAATAGCCTTAAATACTCCTGTCGCGGTCATTTTGCGGCGGTGCTCCAAAGCAGTAACTGCACTTACAGGATCAATCGAAGTCAGATCGTCAAAATTCAGTTGCTCTAACCTGCCACGGGTGAAGCGGGCAGAAAGCAGATATTCATCGTTCGTATGTCCCGTTGCTACGTCCATACGCTGTGAGTACCCGGAAACCACGACCTCATCCGCCCAAGGGAGCACGGCTGAGACGAAGCAGGCTAGTCGCAATGCGATGCCGTGAATATGGTTGGCATACTCCAATCGAAGCGCTTTCTGCGGTTTGTTCTTCACGTTCAGTTTCTTGCCTGAAACCGCGATGGTGGCAACACGCTGAGGAAGGTCCTCAATTTCGGGCAAATCGACATCGAGCCAAACCTGCTTTTTGTCCAAATTGAGGTCGAAGGAAGTGAGGGTTTCGCGTGGCCAATCCAAGGAATTCAGAACATCCTCTAACTCAGATGCCGCGTACTCCTGATCAGTCGATAGTCGTATGCGATGCTCTTGTTCAGCCATGGCAGCGTTGCTGGCGTGAGCGGCTCTAGCCTCAACCCAACGTGAGTGCTCAGATTTCCAGTGTTCCATGGAAGTTGCGAACTCATCATCGATCCGAGCAATTTTTTCTTTGTGCTGCTCACACGCCCGCGAATGCTCCTCAGTCAGTTGTTGAACGCGTTTTTCGAACCGTTTCTTGCCCCCGAGAAAGCCCAACAACAATCCTGGCTCTCTAGGAAGTTCAAGACGTGGTTCGTTTGGGTAGCGCTTCCGGATTGGCTTTGAGGGCTCCCTCACTGAAAAAGGTTCGATGGCTAGAAGGTTTTCCGGAGATGGGTGAGGAGCGTCTTGGAATATGCCCTCAAGCAGATCAACGTCCCCATTTATCTTTTGCATTGCATCGCCCATGAGGGTTCGGATGGCTTCGCCATTCTGTTCCCAGGCCAGGCTCAATTCACGGCCTTTCAAGAGGTCACCGTTGGCATCAGTGCAGGACACGGTACCTTGATCATCAATGGACACACTGACCTTAGACAACGCCTCCGCACGGCGACGCTCACGCTCGGCCTTCTCCAGATGTCTCTGGTTTGCACGCGAAGAACTTCGTGACGAGCTTGTATAGCTCAAGCCGGTGCCTGGGATCGATAGTGATGTACGTGTCCCACGCTTGGAAATGTTGGTTGTTACTCCACGCCCGCCAAGTGAAACAGATGTTCCTGATCCTGATACATTCAACCTAACGCCAGGAGCGACTTTAAAACTTTTGCGAAAGCGTAGTGCCATGTCTGTCTCAAATCTATTAGTCAACGGCCACACGGTAACACCCTATAGGAGAGCCCTCAACAGAGCACACCGCATTTGGTTGCTTCCTGCTCAGCCCGCTCGTCAGCGCAATCCGCACCGCATCGGCCCGGAATTCTTCTGTCCGTTTCAGTCCCATAGTTCGTCTCCTTTGCTGCAATAAATGCTATCAAAGGAGCGGCATCAAACCGCGACACGTCCAGTCCGCAGTGAACTGACGCCAAGCCAGATCAGATAGCAAGCGCCAGCCAGCAGCAGCAAGGCGAAGGCCATATCAGACATAGTGGCCGCCAGCGCAAAGATAACGGTCGCATAAATAACATGGAGCAGCGCGCCTATGGATACGCCTGCTGCAGATACAATGCCCGCCGGCACGCCCTGACCCATCGCACGCCCAAGAATATAGGCCATATCTTGCCCTGGCGTGATGTTTAAGACCAGAACGACCAGTAAGAAGGCGCCCCAAAGTTCAATCGTCATCTACAGGTCCCCTTGTGCTGGAGTCTGTAGAATGTCAAGCAAAGCTGACCTTCTTGTCAGATTTCTGACCCAAACCCAAAAAACAAACGTTCATGCGGTAGGCAGCGAAGGTGCCAAAAGAGCCCAATGCAACGGATGCTGCGCTAGACATAAACGGGCAAAAAACGCGCTAAGCCGCCGCTGGCCGAAGTAGTGTCGGCAATTATGCGGGCCTCGTCATGACCTGGCTGTTTCACGGCGCATCCCAGCTTTACGGTCTTTCGGACATCGTGCAGCCTATTGGGAGTGCTATTGGGGGAAAGCGACTCGAAGTAACCTTTCGGCCCTGCGACCGCTGTGTCTCCCGGCTTGGCGATTTTGGCACCAGCTAGGTCACGGCAGACAGCACAGCGTACGACAATGCCCTGGCCGAGACGATCAACGGCTTGTTCAAAGCCGAGGTCATTCACCGCCGCGGCCCTTGGCGCAACTTGGAGGCAGTGGAATACGCAACACTCGAATGGGTGGACTGGTTCAATAACCGCCGTCTGCTTGAGCCAATCGGGAACATTCCGCCGGCAGAAGCAGAGGCCAATTTCTACGCCGCTCTGGAAACTGAGGACATTGCAGCATAACAAACTGAAATCAGCCTCCGGCAAACCCGGGGCGGTTCAACTCGCCGTGAAGCAGCTATCCAATTGCAGACGCTGACAGCGGCACAGAATAGGAGGACGTCTGGCGTGTTTCAAAATGCAGGTCAACATTTGCACGCCTCAAGGAGCTGGATGTTGAGGACGACTTCGGCTTACGTTGTCAAGTATTGAGGTGAATTAGTCTCGATGTGATCTGACACCGCCCCCATTTTTTCAAATTGGATTGGGGGCGGTGGTTCCCTTGAAGGGAGATGGTTGTCCGTTTTGATGGTGGTGCCAACCAAACCATCGAAACGAGGAAACCACGATGTTGAATACTACCGACAAGATCATCAAACACAAAACCGGCCTGCTGAATCTGGCCGAGGAACTGGGGAATGTCTCGAAAGCCTGTCAGGTGATGGGCTATAGCCGGGATACTTTCTATCGCTACAAGTCAGCCGTTGAAGAAGGCGGCGTGGAAGCGCTGTTTGAGCGCACCCGGCGCAAGCCCAATCTGGCAAACCGGGTGGACGACGCGACCGAGCAGGCCGTCATCAAATCCGCCACTGATTTCCCGGCCTACGGTCAGGCCCGCACTTCGAACGAGTTGCGTAAGCTGGGTGTCTTCGTCTCACCCTCGGGTGTCCGGTCGATCTGGCTGCGGCACGATCTGGCGAACTTCAAGGCCCGGCTGAGGGCGTTGGAAGCCAAGGTGGCCGAGGACGGCATGATCCTGACCGAGGCCCAGGTGCAGGCGCTGGAGAAGAAGAAGCTCGACGATGAAGCCTGCGGCGAGGTGGAAACAGCCCATCCCGGCTATCTGGGATCACAGGACACGTTTTATGTCGGCACCCTCAAGGGCGTCGGGCGGGTCTATCAGCAGACTTACGTGGACACCTATTGCAAGGTGGCGCATGCCAAGCTCTACACCACCAAAACACCGATCACCGCAGCCGACCTGCTCAATGACCGAGTGCTGCCATTCCATGACGAGCACGACCTGCCGGTGCTGCGGATCATGACAGTCGCGGGACGGAATACTGCGGGCGCGTCGACAAACACGATTTCCAGCTCTTCCTGGCGATCAACGATATCGACCACACCAAAACCAAGGTGAAATCACCGCAGACCAATGGCATCTGCGAACGGTTTCACAAGACGGTGTTGCAGGAGTTTTATCAGGTCGCGTTCCGCAAGAAGCTCTACGACAGCATCGAAGCCTTGCAGGCCGATCTGGACGAATGGCTGCACCACTACAACCACGAGCGCACTCATCAGGGCAAAATGTGTTGCGGCAGAACGCCGTTTCAGACCATGATCGAGGGCAAAGAAATCTGGAAGGAAAAGTTCCTGAACCAAACTTGACCTGACAGACGCCGCCGGAAAAACGGCCAACTGTCAGATCACATCGGAACCACTACACTTCAGGCGCTCAAAGAATATTCGGCAGCGCATACTGTCAATCCGCGCCTATCCAGTTTTGACTAGCTGCTTGATCTCTCGAAGATAGTTGTCTCGCGTTGCAAATAGGCTCGCTTCGAAGGCCTCAACAAGTGCGCTCGCTGGTTGGAACTTTGACCGCAGCAAAGTGCTCTTGAAGGGCAAGGTCGTTGTGAACCTCCGGAAGACAACAGGCCTGTGTTTGAAACTGAGGGCCGAAAACGGGTTGATGATTGCAACACCAACCCCCTGCGCAACCGCTTCTGCGGCCATTATGGAGTTATGCACTTCAATCGTTGTCGCAGGGACAACTCCCAAAGCCTCAAGCACACCGTTTAAACGCTGTGTATAGGCATCGTTCTGCCCTAATGCGACAAATCTCTGCTGGTCCAGATCCTGCGGGGAGATTTCCGCTTTTCTGCAAAGCGGGTGGTCTTCAGGCAGCATGCAGATTTCCGGAGCATCCGTGAACGGCTGATGCACCGTTCCCTCTGGTTCAATCGCATAGGCGGCAAGCCCGATGTCGCATTGCCGGGACGCCACCAGTTCCGAAATTGTCGGGGTTTGCCGGGTCGTTACCACCGTTTGGACATCCGGTCTGCTGGAATTGAACGCCTTCACGGCTGATACCAGAAACCCCTGCGAGTAGGCCGGGGCACAAGCAATGTGGATTCTGCCTTGCTGTAGGTTGCGGATTTCCTCGGCAGCCCGGCTGATACGCCGAATGCTGCGAAAGGATGTGTCGACCTCCTCGTAAAGCAGAAGTGCTTCCTGCGTCGGCACAACGCGGTTCCCCGACCGATTGAAGAGCGTCATTTTCACGGCGTCTTCCAGCTGCCGGAGCGACCTGCTGACGGCAGGCTGCGAGGTGTTCAGAATCTCGGCTGCGCCGGTCACGGTGCCCACTGACATCGTCGCGTGAAAGCACTCCAGAAGTCTTGAATTCAGCTGCATCTGCTTTTCCGCCTTTAGAACCGCGCTCCGGAACTATCCTTGTTAGCATATCAAAAGTGAATGCTGAAGTCGCAAACTTGCATTGTTCTTTAGGCTAAAGGCCGGGCCACACTGCTCTCGAACCAAAAAACGGGAAGAGATTCAGGGATGCGGAACGGCGGTGCTGGCTGCTCTCTATCCAAGTCAGGGAAGAGCACATGACGATGTATGATTTCTACGCGGACACCAAGACCAAGCCGACGGCAGAGATGCGTAAGGCCGTGCTGGAGTGTGCTGTCGGCGACGAGCAGAAAGATGAGGACCCGACCACTTCGGAACTGTGCGCCCGTGTCGCCAAGCTTCTGGGCAAGGAAGCGGCAGTTTTTCTGCCGTCTGGCACCATGTGCAACGAGATTGCCATCAAGGTGCATACGAACCCCGGCGACGAAGTGATCTGCGAGCAAAGCTGCCACATCATCAATTTCGAAACCGGAGGCCCTGCAGCCATCAGCGGAGTGATGATACGGGCGATTGAAGGCAGCAACGGGATCTTCACCGCAGATCAGGTCCGCGCCTGCATCCGCCCCAATTCGCGCTACATGCCGGAAAGCACGCTGCTGTGCGTAGAGCAGACCGCCAATATGGGCGGTGGCGCCATCTGGCCGCTTGAACAGCTGGACAACGTGGCAAAGGCCGCGAAAGACGCAGGTCTTGCCACGCACATGGATGGTGCGCGTCTCATGAACGCGGTTGCCAAGACCGGTATCCCCGCCGCGCGCTATGCACAACACTACGACACGGTCTGGATTGACTTCACCAAAGGGCTCGGTGCGCCCGTGGGCGCTGTTCTGGCGGGCACGCAGGATTTTATCGTTCAGGCCTGGAGGTTGAAACAGCGGCTTGGCGGCGCGATGCGGCAGTCGGGCATCGTCGCCTCCATGTGCCTGTACGCCCTGGACCATCATGTGGACCGTCTTGCCGAGGATAATGACCTTGCGGCACACCTCGGGCAGGAAATCGCCAAGCTTCCGATGGTCAGCCAAGTGCTGCCGGTTGAAACAAACATCGTGATTTTCGACCTGACAAGCGACGCGCCAAATGCGGCCGAAGTGGTCGAACAGCTGAAAGCAGAAGGCATCCTGACGGGCGCGTTTGGCGAACGGCGCCTCCGAGTGGTCACCCACATCGATGTCAACCCGGCTGCGGGCGAGGTGCTGCTTCAAGGCCTCTCAAGACTGCTCGGAACCCCTAATAATGAGGAAGTGTTCAATGATGCATGATGCTTTGACACCTGCCGAGGCGCTGGTTCGCGTCGAAGAGCTTTCCAAGGTGTTTCACACGGCGGACGGCCGGACCATCAACGCGCTGAAGTCTGTATCAACCCACGTGAGCAGGGGGGAAGTGGTCGCCATCATCGGCCCCAGCGGATCCGGAAAAAGCACCTTCTTGCGGGCTTTGAACGGGCTGGACCCGTTGACGTCCGGCCATATCTACATCGATGGCGTCGATTTGGCCGACCGCTCCACGGACATGAATGCGCTGCGCGCGGACGTCGGCATGGTGTTTCAGCATTTCAACCTGTTCCAGCACAAGACATCGCTCGAAAACATTACTCTGCCTCAGACCCTGGTCCGCAAACGCTCCAAGAAAGAAGCCGAAGAGACTGCAATGGATCTTTTGCGCCAGCTTGGGCTGGATCATCTGGCCAACAATTACCCTTCACAGCTTTCTGGCGGCCAGCAGCAGCGCATTGCAATTGCCCGCGCCTTAGCGATGCAACCGAAATTGATGCTGTTCGACGAGGCCACTTCGGCACTGGATCCCGAAATGGTGGGTGAAGTGCTTGACCTCATGAAAGGTCTGGCAGCTGACGGCATGACCATGTGCCTGGTGACCCATGAAATGAACTTTGCCCGCGAAGTCTGCGACCGGGTCCTGTTCATGGACGGCGGCGAATTGGTGGAGACCGGCAAACCTGCCGAATTCTTCGAAAATCCGGAAACCGACCGGGCAAGCCAGTTTCTCGACAAAGTTCTCTAACCATCACGCAATCTTAGGGAGGAAATGTGATGAACTTCTTCAAAACCCTGCTTGCAGGGGCCGCTACTTTTGTGGCTGCTCACACTGCATCGTTTTCAGAAGCCGAGGCGGATACAGTCTCCGACATTGTGAACCGCGGCGCGCTGAACATTGCTGTTCAGACACAGGGCCCGCCGTTCAGTTTTGTTGACAAGCATGGTGAACGCACCGGGTTCGCCGTCGAAGTGGTGAAGCTGATTGCCCAGGATATGGGTGTCGAAATCGAATTTCACGACTACGAATGGAAAGGGCTGATCCCGTCGCTTCTGGCGAAAAAGGTCGACTTTATTGCCGCCGATATGACACCCACGCCGCAGCGGGCGCTGCAGCTCAACTTCACTGAACCGTTCTACTACAGCGAAGTCGTGGCTTACACCAATGGCAACAGCACCGCTGCCACTTGGCAGGACTTGAACCAGGAAGGCGTCAAGATTGGCGTTCCGCAGGCCAGCTCACACGTCAAATTCGTGCGGGACAACCTGCCCAATGCAACAGTTGTTGAGCTTTCCGGCGGCAGCCCGGCCGTCGCCCAGGCACTCTCTGTCGGCCGTGTGGACGCGGGTGTAACGGCCCGTGAAATCGCGGTCCAGTTCACCCGCGAATTCGAAGGTGTGCGTGTCGTTGACGGGGTGATCGTGAAGTCGCCGCTGAGCTTCCCGGTTCGGCCTCAGGACACGCACCTGCAGTCCTGGCTGAACAACTGGTTCCGGATCAAACACGCCGACCGCACAATCGAACGGATGCTGGAATACTGGGTCCTGACCGACGCCTGGGAAGCCGATCACAAGTAATCCTCTTCGACCTTCATCGAGGGGGCAGAAGCGGCCCCCTCGAAACGGCATGATCCAAGGGAGGCGATTATGAGCCTTATCGAAATCTATAACTACCGGGTCGTGTCCAAATACCTTCCCGAGTTCGCTTGGGGTCTTTGGGCAACGCTTTGGATTTCCTGCCTGTGCCTAGTATTGGCCTTGGTTCTGGGAACCCTGATTACAGTTGCCCGGCGCTCCCGCAAGCGGTGGTTGTCAGCTCCGGTGGCAATCTACGTCGAAGCCATCCGCAGCACACCGCTGCTGGTTCAGCTCTACCTTGTCTATTACGGGCTGTCTCAAATTCCCGTGTTGAACATTCCTGTCCCCGCGCTAGCCTGCGGTATCTTCGCACTGACCGTACATACGGCAGCCTACATGAGCGAAATCATCCGCGGCGGCATTGAGTCCGTGGACCGGGGGCAATTTGAAGGCGCCAAAGCAGTCGGCATGACCGAGCGCCAGGCTATGCTGCACATCATCTACCCGCAGGCTTTTGCAAACATTGTGCCAGCGCTGCTGGGCCAGACGGCGGTCCTGATCAAGGACAGCTCCATCCTCAGCTTCATAGCTGTATTCGAACTGCTGGGCGCCGGGCTGATGGTTCTGTCCGACCGGGTGATGCCCGTCGAAGCCTTCCTGACCGCGGCCTTCGGATACCTGCTGATCTACATTCTCATGCTGCAGTTGTCATCCATCGCCAAGCGCAAGCTGGCAGGCAACACCTGGCGCCAACGGTAAGGAGGCCACCATGTGGGAACTCACTCTGCAAACCATGCCATTCCTTCTGGAAGGCTTTCTGAACACGATCCTCATTTCACTGGCAGCAATCACCTGCGGCAGCCTGGTGGGCCTGCTGCTGGGGCTGGCACGAACTGTTGGACCAGGATACCTGGGAAACTTGGTCGGGCTTTACGTGCATCTCGTGCGGGCGACACCATTCCTGGTGCAGATCTACATCGTCTATTACGTGCTGCCGACGTCAGGCTGGGGCATCTTCGATTTTTCGAACTTCGTAGCCGCAGTGATCGCGCTCACGATCTACACCTCCTCGTACACGGCCGAAATTATACGCGGATCTCTCGAGGCCGTACCGAAAGGACAATGGGAAGGTGCCGCAGCAGTGGGCATGACAATGTGGCAAAGGCTGCTGAACGTCATCCTGCCGCAGGCTTGGAAACTCACCCTGCCACCGCTTGCTGGGGTCTACGTCCTAGTTATCAAGGGCACTTCCATCTTGTCGGTGATCGGCGTGGTCGAACTGATGCGGCAGGGTGAGGATGCGATCCACCGCCATCCGGCACATATCATGTGGATCCTGTTCCTCTGCGCCGCCCTTTACTTCCTCTACTGCTTCCCGATCCTTCGCGGCATCAAACATATGGAAGCCCGGATCGCCCTCCGCGGCCGCCGGAACCCGGCCAATGAGGAAGGCTGGTAAATCCAAGTCGTCCTAGCTTTCCGGTACAAGGGCGGCCACCCGAGACTCCCCGTGAGACAGGCTGGCATTAACCCGTCGAGCAGTCCCAAATCAACGAGGCAAAGCCATGGTAAAACAATCAAAAACAACTCTTTTCATTGGGGCTGGGAACATGGCTCAGTCAATTCTGACTGGATATAAAGCCAGTGGCGGCGACATGGCCCAAGTCTCGGTTCTGGATCCATTTGCGGATGTGGAATTGGCAGTTGGCCTGAACCTGAAAGGCCTCTACCGGCGGACTGACGAAATTGAACCGGACACGCTGTTTGATGTTGTCGTCCTGGCTGTCAAACCGCAGATTTTCGAGACCATCGGCACTGATTGGGCTTCTGTTTTGATCGACGGTGGGACAGTCATTTCGATTATGGCGGGTGTCAGCAGCACGCGTATAACCGCCTGCGCAGGGAAGCCTTGCTCTGTCGTTCGCTGCATGCCGAACATGGCCGCTGCCGTCGGTAGATCAGTCAACGTTGCTTACACCGCGGATAGCACTCGGAAAAAGACCTTTGAAACGCTCTTCTCAGGCTCTGGTGCCATTCGATGGCTCGCAAACGAGGACGACATGCACCTTACCACAGCCATCTCCGGCAGCGGCCCAGCTTACTTCTTTGCGTTCGTCGAAGCTCTTGCGCAAGCGGGAACAAAGGCCGGTTTGCCTGCGCAACTTTCTCTTGATCTGTCGATTGACACAATGATCGGAGCCGCCGACCTGCTGAAAACGAAAAGGGCCCCAGCGGACCTGCGTCAAAGCGTTACGTCTAAAGGAGGGACTACTGCGGCTGCATTGGATGCCTTTGGACTGCACGACAATCTGAAGGCTGTTGTTGATGATGCCGTAGCAGCAGCCGTGGCCCGCTCCCGTGAACTCTCTCTTTGAGTAAGGCTCAGGCCCCATTGTTTTCAGCCGATAGCCATAGTTCATCATCGGAAAATCGAGCTGTTACATGTTTGATCGTTGCGAACTAGGCAACTCCGAAAACTGAGGAGAGAGCCGCTTAACCAACTGAAATCTGCCTCCGGCAACCCCGGCGCGGTTCACAACAATCATCTATAGGCTATCAGTCCCGGCTTTATTAATGGGCTGCGTGTCCTGCGATTTAGGACACGCAGCCCGATAGGAGTTGCCATCCTACTCTTATTGACTATCCGCGCAGCGGTTAACCACTTTCCCTGGATTCATGACACCTAAGGGGTCAAAGGCATTCTTCAGTGCGTTCATGAAATGACGCTTGATCGGGTCTCCATAGTTTTGATCAAGCGGCAGCTTGTCCTGCCCAAGACCATACTCAGCGCTGAACGAGCCGTCGAGTTTTGCGACGAGATCGTAAATACAGGGAGAAACCTTTGCGCTCACTTCATCGAGGTAGGCTGGAGACTCGGCACCTTCCGGGGCAAGCACGTTGAAGTGTACATTGCCATCCCCAACATGGCCGTAAACAGAAAGACGGGCTCCTTGCCCGTACCGGTTGACGAGATCGGAGCCAAGTTCAATGAACCTGGCCATATCAGAGATACGAACAGAAACATCATGCTTCACTGAGCCGCCGTTGAGCACTTCACCTTCGGGGATGTGTTCACGCAGGTTCCAAAAGTCCTGTCTTTGCTGTTCGCTTGTTGCAATGACACCGTCCACGATTATTTCGCCGGACATTCCATCCTCAAAGAACGCTTCGATGGCCTGGTCGAGGCCCAGAACCGGGGAGGACGATGCGGCCTCGATCAGCACGAAATGTTCGGAAGGGGTTTGAATGGGGCGGCGCAATTCAGGCTTGCCGGCAAAGAGAAGGTCGAGAGATGCACCAGAGATGTATTCGAACGACGTGACCGCCTCACCTGTATACCGCTGAGCTTTTGCCAAGAGCGGCATCAAATCACTGATCTCATTGATCGCCAGAAAGGCAGTGACGCGGCTCGCTGCAGGCAAAAACAGACGCAAAGAGGCTCCGGTGACGATACCGAGCGAGCCTTCCGCGCCAATCAGAAGCTGGTGCAACGCATACCCTCGATTGTCCTTCCGCAGTGGTGACAAGTTGCTGAGCACTTGGCCATCCGGCAGCACGACCTCGAGGCCCAGAACCAGGTCCCGGGTAATCCCGTAGCGAACTGCCGAAACCCCTCCGGCATTTGTCGAAATGTTCCCGCCAATTTGGCACGATTGCTGAGAACCAAGCGACAAGGGGAACATCAAGTTCTCCTGTTCCGCCGCTTCATGGATCTCGGAGAGAATGCATCCCGCGTCCACAGTGATCGAGAGGTTGTCGGCATCCACCTCCCGGATCTTGTTCATGCGCTGCAAGCTGATCAGCAGTTGCTGGCCGCTTTCGTCCGGGGTCGCGCCACCGCAATATCCTGTGTTGCCGCCGACCGGGACAAGGGCGACGTTGTGCAGATTGCAAAGTTTGACAATTGAGGCCACTTCCTCAGTCGAACGGGGGCGCAACAGTGCTGGGCTTTCACCGGTATACTTCTTCCGGAAGTCAGTTGTGTAGCCGTTGATTATGTCTTTGTCGTTCACCACGATCTCTGCCGGCAGCTCCGCCAGCACTTTTTCATATGGAGTCATCACGCACCCTCTTGTGTTTGACCGGCATGGTAATGGGCGCTCGTTTCATGAAATTCTGTTTTCTTGTCCGGAAAAGGCATTCTGTGCCGCCTTGGCAGAAGTTTGGGCCATCAAACTGTTTGCCGTCTCATAGATCGCTGAACGAACGCTCCGCCAAGATCACGAGATCCAGGCACCAAGCTGCAACTCGCCAAAGGCAGGCCGTCAGTAAAAAATAAGCGCTAGAATCGGCACCCTGACGGCAGTCGGCGCAAAACAAAAGATGGCACTGAAGGACTTGGTTAAGCCCACAGATTCTGCCGTTTCACTGCAGCCTTCAGCATAATCAGGATTTTCCGTGCTCCTACTCTGTTTGGACCAAAGAGGAGGAGGGGAACCTTTGGCGATGCCGGAAGCACCACAGTTTTATGACCTTGCGAACACAGGCGCTTGGCTGGCGGTGGTCTCGGCAGGCTGGACCGCAAACCGCTGCTGACCTTGTTCGCTCTGCTGACGCTCTCACAGCCGAGCACGAGAAAGCCGCGTGCGGGAACACCCTCGACCACGACATCCTTCGGTTATGAGGAGAGATACTGAAGATGAAAACATTCCTGAAATATCTGGCAGCTGGATCTGTTGCATTGCAGCTTGCCGCGCCCGCATTTGCCGCCGATATGCGGCTGAAGTTCGCCGGGGTTTTCCCGGTAGATCACCAGGGTTCCAAAATGATGGAACAGGTCAAAGCAGACATTGAGGCCGCAGATGTAGGCCTGAAGATTTCGGTGTTCCCAGCAAACCAGCTTGGGTCCGGCGAAGCACTGCTGGAAGACGTCGCGCGCGGGAACATCGATTTTGCCGCTGCATTTCTTTATGCAGACACCGATCCGCGACTTGAAATCCTGTCCATGCCGTTTCTTGTGAGCGATTGGGACGAGATGAACTCAGTCATGCGCGACCTGGATTCCGAGTTCAACACCATCATTCAGGAAACCCTTTCTGACCATGGTGTGCGCCTTCTGGGTCAAAACCCTGAAGGTTTTGTCGGCATCGTGGCCACTGAAGAGCCGGCAAACTGGAACAACTTCGACGCTAAGAACATGAACATTCGTGTCTGGTCCTCGAACGTTGTGAAGTCGATGGTTGAGACCCTCGGCTACCAGGCGACAACCATGTCGTGGGGCGACATCTTCCCTGCAATTCAGTCAGGCATTGTTGATGGCGCAATCTGCTGCACGAAGACTGCAACTTACTCAATCTTTGCAAAGAGCGACGTGGGTTCGCATTTCGTCCAGTACAATTCGATCCCCGAGAACACGTCCTACTACGTTTCGGAAAAGACCTGGGAAGACCTGAACGAAGAGCAGCGTGAAGTCGTGCAAGCGGCCTTCACCAAGGCATCGGATGATTTCTTCGCCTACAACCGTGAAAACGATGCGGTCTTCGAGCAGAAGCTGGTCGAAAGCGGCTACACCATTCTGAAGTTGTCGCCGGAAGAGCAGCAGGCCATGGCCAGCAAGGTACGCAGCGAAATCTGGCCCATGCTTGAAGAAAGCGTCGGTAAGGATAACATCGATCGCCTTCTCTCCAGCCTGAAATAAACTACTCAAAACACAAGAAGGGCCGGCCGTCACAGGTCGGCCCAAGTGTATGAATACAGGGGGAAATCTATGGCGCATATAGCCGAGATATTACCAAAGGGTATCGCAACGCCTCTTCAGGGCTCCCTGAGGATGATGCGCTGGATCGTGATCCTCAGCGGATTTCTGATGTCAGTCACGTTCTTTCTGGTCGTGATCATCAGATATGGTTTCAATGGTGATCTATTCGCCTATGAGGAATGGCTGCTGACAGCCTGTTTCTGGGGCTTCTTTGCTGGATCAGCTTTGGCCTCCGAACGCGGACACCACATTAATGCAGACATCCTCGGGATTATTATCACAAACCCAAGACTGCGATGGTGGCGCCGATTGATCGTGCTGACCATTGAACTGGTGGTGACCGCAGCAATTCTCTACTGGGGGTATCTGATGCTGGCCGAGGAGCTGGCCAAATACCCGATCTGGAAAACCACCCCGGCCCTGAAGATCCCATATTTCGCTTGGCGGGTCTCAATCTTCCTTGGCTTCTTCTTCATGACGATTTTTGCCGCGGCGTATCTTTACGCGCACATCAGAGGCATCGAAATTGACTATGGGGATGACACAGACGCCGAAGATATGAACAAGAAAAAGGAGGCGGGCCAGTGATTATTGCAGGCAGTCTGGTCATTATCTGCGGCATGCTGCTGCTGGGTGTCAGCGTCTATGTGGCATTTGGTGCAGTTCTTCTTTTCCTTGCGGCCATGGGAGGGCACGAAGTTTCAGGCTACCTGCCGTCGGGCTCAACGAAACTGCGTTCCCTGGTTCTTCTGGCCATTCCTCTCTTCATGATTGCAGGGACAATAATGGAGCGTGGCAAAATCGCGGCTCCGCTTGTCAGCCTTGCCGAGCTGTTCATCGGCCACCTGAAAGGCGGGTTGAGCGCAGCAACCGTTCTGGCCTGCGGGATTTTCGGATCCATCTCCGGTGCCGCCAATGCGACGCTGACTTGTATCGGCAGTATCATGATGCCGCATCTTCGTCGCGCGAATTACCCGGAAGGGCAATCTGCCGCGCTGATCGTATGCGCAAGCCCCTTGGGCCTTCTGATCCCGCCCAGTGGAAACCATATTCTCTATGGCTGGGTGGCGCAGCAGTCAGTTCTTAAGTGCTTTCTATCGACTGTCGTCCCTGCGCTCATTCTGATAACTCTGCTTATCGCTGTGAACCAGTTCATGCTGCGTAAGTATGACGATATCGAACTGCTGGAGCGCCCGCAGGAATTTGGCATGGCATTCCGCCAAAAGGCCACTCTGGCCTTTCCGGCTTTGCTGATGCCGCTCATCATTCTGGGGGGGATCTACGGCGGTATCATGACGCCGACAGAAGCCGCCGGCGTTGCGGTTGTCTACGCTATTCCTGTGGCAATCTATGTCTACCGCGGCCTGACTTGGCGGGCTCTGGTTGAAGCGCTGACGGATTCAGGCGTGATCATCGGCGTCGTCATGGTGATGATCTTCATGGTGCTTATCGTCAGCAAATTCCTGATCTTTGAGGATATCCCGAACATCGCAAAGGATCTGGTCTACTCTGTGTCAGACAACCCGATTGTGATCCTGCTGATGGTCAATCTGGTCATGATCCTGATCGGTATGCTGATGGACGACATCTCTGGCCTTCTGCTGTCGACACCGATTCTGCTGCCAATCGTGCAAGGCGTAGGAATGGACCCGATCCATTTTGCCGCTGTGCTGGGGGTCAACCTTGGAATGGCAAACATTACGCCGCCGACGGCACCCTTGCTTTATCTCGGGGCGAAAATCACCAAGACGCCGGTATCCAGCATGTTGCTGCCGACGCTGATCTTTATCATCTTCGCGTGGCTTCCAACTCTGGCTCTGACGACATTCGTGCCGGAGATCGCTCTCTGGCTACCTGAGCTGCTGCTGGGGTGATCCCAAAATTCGGCTCCTCCGCAGTTGGAGCTAAGTTTTGAAAAAAGAACCGGCCGCACCTTCGCAGGTGCGGCCGGTTGGCCTTCTCCGCCTTTGGCCTCTGCCATTGGCGGCAGTGATTCCCGGAAACGTCTTAGAGGTCAGGAGTGCTTCAAATCTCCCTTGGCGGAGAGCTCCAGCAGAAATTGCTTCGTGCTAACACGGCTGCAGCACAAAATTCCACCAAAGGAGAGTGGCGCGAAACTCACTCTCTCAAGGCATGCAAAGCTGGCATACCAGGGATGATGAGTTGGTAGTTTATTGAGTGAAAGCAGTGTCTTAAAAGTTCTCCCAAGCTCAACAACAGAGCTTGCCGATATCATTCACAGGAGACGAAAATGATCAAAGACCTCAGAAATACGGTGGAACTTTTCGGGTTTGTTGCAACTGGCCTCGCTGTCATTGGAGCAATGGTTGTCGCTTCGCTGACATGAGTTCTTCAGCGGAGTGTACCAGCACTGAAATTCCAAAACATACCTTTTGAAAGCCGGCCTAACCGCCGGCTTTCATAGTCTTGGAGGAACAAGTTTAGGCACGAATGAGCTGAACTTCCACTTAAGCCTTAGACTAAGGCAGAGTTCGGTCACGAGCTGCCAATTTCCCCGCCCGCCGGGGTGAAAACAGATTGTGCTGACAGCAGCTGCCATCAAAGCATCCTATGCTGAATGCCGGCTGAGAACAGCATAAAGCACCGGGCAGAACAGTCCTCAATAAAGAAACAGTCAGTCCTGATTGTTAGTTGAGGAAGACCATGCTCGAACACCAAAACCGCTTCTCCGCTCTCGAAGAGAAAATCAAGAAGGCAGGCCTGGACGCCTTTCTGATTTCGACGAAAGACAGCATCTTTTACTTCACTGGTTTCCGCTACGAACCCTTTGAACGACCCTTCTTCATTGTCGTCCGTCCGGGTAACCAACCTGTCTTTCTGACACCCCGGATCGAAGCCGAAAACATGGCGACCATTGCTGTGCCGCACCAGATCGTCGAGTACATCGACTACCCCGCACCGGCCGGCGGCAGCTACATCGAAGCTCTGCAATCTGTGTTGCCTGCCGATGCAAACATCGGCGTCGAAATGTCGATCACCGGTGAATTGCTGGTGGCGTTGTCCAGCTGGTCGCCTCAGGTCCTGCCTTATGTCGAACAGCTCCGCATGGTCAAAAGCCCTCACGAGGTTGCTGCCATCCGTAAGGCGGCGAAGTATTCAGACCGTGGCCTGAAGCTAGCGATGGATTTGGCCCGCCACGGCGGCCGCATTGCGGACACCGACAAGGCGAACAGCCTGTTGCGAGAGGAAATCACGCAACAAGAAGGGTATCTTGACCCTTATATTTCAAACATCTGGCAGGGTATTTGGTCCGCACCCTTCAGTGCCCAGCCACACCGCTTTCCAGAGCCCTCGGACACCCTGATAGAAGGGCCGAATGTCGGTCTCTCTTTCCTGCGTGTGAATGGGTATTCCGCGGAAACCGAACGCACCTTCTTTGTGACCTCTCCCAGCAAAGAAGATGCCGAGGTCTTCAACACCATGGTCGAAGCCGGAAAGATAGGGTTCGCAGCTCTGCGCCCAGGTGTCAGTTGCCACGATGTCGACCACAAGGTGATGGAGTTTCTTCGCGCCGAGGGCTTTGGAAACAATCTGCTGCACCGTACCGGACATGGGATCGGCATGGGAGGTCACGAAGGCCCCTGGGTTGCCGAAGGCAGTGACGACGTCCTGCAGGAGAACATGGTGATCAGCATCGAGCCAGGCATCTACTGGCGCGGTCAGGGCGGGTTCCGCCACTCGGACACCGTTCTGATCACCAATGACGGATACGAGATGCTGACCGACATGCCCCATGACATTGCGTCAATGACACTGGGCAGCTGACGTCCAAATCAAAACGAAACCAACAAGGAGAACCCAAATGAAACACATGCTTCTCGCAAGCGTCGCGGCGCTGTCGTTTGCTGTCACCGGCACCACAGCAATCGCGGACAATGTCACGCTGAACCTTTCCAATGAGTATTCCGCCACGTCCATCCACGGGGTTGGCGATGCGCGCTTTGCCTCATTGGTCGCCGAAAAGACCGGCGGGTCCGTCGAAATCGTGGTCCACTACGGTGGTGCCTTGGGCTACAAATCGGCTGATCACTTTGACGCCGTCGGCGAGGGAGCCCTGGAAATCGCCGACACCTACGGCGGCGCGCTTGGCGGCATTGATCCGCTTTTCCTGATCTCTTCGTTGCCTTTCTTCGTGACCACAGTGGAAGAGGCCGAGTTGCTCTACAAGGTGGCTGAACCCGAGTTCAAAAAGGTCTTTGAAGAAAACGACCAGATCCTGCTCTACGCCTCTCCCTGGCCGCCGTCAGGCATCTGGGCCACTGATGCGAAGAACTCGACCGATGCATTGGCGGGACTGAAAATCCGCACCTATGACAAAAACGGCACCACTGCTCTGAACGAACTGGGCGCAGCCGCGGTTCGCTTGTCCTGGGCCGACGTTGTTCCGTCTATCTCGACGGGAGCTATCGATGCGGTCCTGACCTCTGCTGAGGGCGGGGTCTCTGGCAGTTTCTGGGAACACTTCGACACGTTCACTGAAATCTACAACTACGCGATCCCGCTGAATTTCGTCCACATCTCGAAGGATACCTTCGACGGTCTTAGCGAAGAGCAGCAGGCTGCCGTCCTCGAAGCCGCCGCCGAAACCCGCGATCAGAACTGGGCTGCCATCCCGGACCGTCTTGCGGAAACTTACGGTCATCTTGCTGAAAACAAGGTGTCCGTGGTCACATCAGACGACGACACCTACCGGACCGCTCTTCAAACCGCCGGCGAAGCTGCTCTGAAGGACTGGCTGGAGACCACCGGCGACCGGGGGCAAGCCCTGATCGACGCCTTCAATGCAGCGAAAGCTCAATAATACCCCACAAGTCGGTGGCGTCCCCTGATGCCACCGACGATCCTGGAGAATACCATGCGACTTCTTCTGCGTGCGATTGATGCTGTGTCCTATTCCGCCCTGATTTGCGCGGCTGCCATTCTCATCTACGCCGTTTCACACATCCTTCTCGAAACCGTCATGAGGACTTTGTTCGATACCTCGACCCACGTTCTGGATGAGTTCATTGGCTTCGCGGTTCTGTCCATTACCTTCTTGTCGCTGTCCTGGACACTGCGGGACGGAGGCATGATCCAGGTGAACCTGCTGACACTCAGGCTCCCGCGCAGAATTAAGCAAGCGATCGAATTCATCGTGGCCGCCTGTGCAACAGGTCTGGGTGCCTACTTCTGCACTTTCCTATGGCGCAACCTGATCAAGAACTGGAAGCGCGGCGCAGTCAGCGAAAGCGTGGCCGAAGTTCCATTGTGGATACCCGATGCCATCGTTTTTGCCGGGGCCTGCTTACTGGTGTTGCAGTTATCGGCCCTTGCCATCCGCCCATTCATTCCAAAGACACAGGAGGGCTAATCATGGACCCCGTTACAACAGCACTCGCCGTTTTCATTCTGATGCTCGCTGTTTTGGCGACTGGTATGTGGGTATTTCTTGCTCTCGCCACCGCAGCGTCAGTTTCGCTGTTCGCCTTCATGGGTTTCCCGCCTGACAAAATCGGAGCGATTGCCAGCCGGATCATTGTGCGAAGCGCCTCCTCCTGGGAACTTGCTGCTGTTCCAATGTTCATCTGGATGGGAGAAATCATGTTCCGGACGGATATTTCCGAACGGCTCTACAAAGGTCTCTCTCCGCTCGTATCAAAAATTCCTGGAGGGTTGCTGCATACCAATGTTTTGGGATCAGCTCTCTTTGCCGCCGTTTCCGGATCCAGCGCGGCGACAACTGCCACTGTGGGCCGGATCACCACAAGTGAGTTGAACCAGCGGGGATATTCCCAAAGCCTCGCGCTTGGTTCCCTTGCCGGTGCCGGCAGCCTTGGGCTTCTCATTCCGCCATCCATTGTCCTGATCATCTACGGGGTTCTGGCCGAAGTTTCGATTGCAAAGCTGTTTATCGCTGGTGTGGTTCCTGGCCTCATGATCGCAGCATTTTATGCTGCCTATTTGGCCGCAAGATGCGCAATTACACCAGCACTTGCACCCAAGGACGCAATCAGCAAGGAAGACGCCCGGCCAAGTGCTATTCTAGGAAACCTTGCTCCGGTCTTTGGCCTTATCCTGGTCGTTCTGGGGTCGATTTATACCGGGTGGGCAACGCCCTCTGAAGCAGCAGCCATCGGTGTCTTTGCCGCACTCTGTTTCGCGGCAATCAGCAAGCAAATGTCACGCGCCATGCTGGCAGAGTCGCTGATCAATGCGCTCAAAACCTCATGCATGGTCTGTTCAATCCTGATGTGCGCAGCCTTTCTGTCGTCCGCTATCGGCTACATGCACATCCCGCGAAATATTGCAGTGGCGATCGATGCACTGAACCTGTCCCCCTATGTCCTGATCGCTTCACTGGCTCTATTCTACATTCTGCTCGGGTTCTTCCTGGATGGCATTTCGATCATCGTGATGAGCCTGCCGATCACTCTGCCTGTTGTCGTTGCCGCTGGCTTTGACCCGATCTGGTATGGCATTTTCCTGGTTATCATGATTGAGCTGGGCCAGATGACACCGCCTGTTGGCTTCAATCTGTTTGTCATTCAGGGTTTCTCCGGCGTGCCGATCCACAAGGTGGCGGTCTATGCCATACCTTTCTTCCTTTTGATGTGTTTCGCCGTACTGCTGATGGTCGTCTTTCCGCAAATTGCGCTTTGGCTTCCAGCCTATCTGGCAGGCTAAGACATGACGGCATCCAGCAAACCACGGCGAACACAGGCCGAAAGGTCCGCGGCGACCCAGGCCCGGATTTTGGAAGCAGCACAGTTCCTGATCGTTGATCGGGGGCTGGCGCACACGTCAACACAAGACATCGCGCGCCAGGCCAACGTGTCGCGGGGTGCGATGCTGCACCACTTCCCGTCACGCAAGGAACTCATTCAGGCGGCCTATGCTGGGATGCTTTGCCGCGAGGCGGATCTGCTGCGCAGTTTCACTCGGGCGCTGAAACCTGGTCAAAACCGACTGAAAGCCCTTACCGAGTACATCTGGGAAAGATACCAAAGCGGAATCTTTCAGGTGTCCATGGATTATCTGTCCGAGGCCCGCGTGAATGAGACAGAACTGGCTTATGTCGCTGCAGAATCCCAAAAATTCAACGAGGCGCTCAATGACGTCTGGCACGTTGAACTCGCGGCGTTCGGCTGTAGCGCAGACATACGGCAAGCCATGATGAACGAATTCATGTGCCTCGTTCGCGGCATGGCATTCCAAAGCCAATGGCGCGATGATCCGGTGTACTTTCAGAATATGCTGCAAAACTGGCTTCTTAGAGCACGATCCACTTTAATTCCCGCAAAGTCAGCCGGGTAGATGCAGCACAAAATGCTGTCAAAGGAAAAACGACGGCTGAAAATGCCGTTCCCAGCTGCAAAACGCACTTTCCTTCCGGCAGTTTCCCTTACCCTCAATTGAAAGCTCATACGGGAAAGAAACCGATGCGATCCAACTCTCTTATCGAAAAAGACCGGGCCCACTATTTCCACCCTGTGGTTCCAATCCGCGCTCACGAAAAGCGGGGCGTAACTGTCATGCAGTCGGGGAAGGGTGTGTTCCTGACTGACTCCGAAGGCAATGAACTGCTCGACGGCTTTGCCGGTCTGTGGTGCGTGAACGCAGGCTATGGCCACGAGAATGTTGTTGCCGCTGCCACTGAGCAAATGCAGCGCTTGCCTTATGCAACCGGGTATTTCCACTTTGGCAGCGAGCCGGCAATTGAACTGGCAGCCAAGCTCGCCGAGTTGTCTCCTGGCGATCTGGACCACGTGTTCTTCACCCTGGGCGGTTCGGACGCGGTGGATACAGTGATCCGCATGGTGCGCTACTACTTCAACGCCCGCGGCGAAAGCGCCAAGAAGCACTTCATCGCGCTGGAAAAGGGCTACCACGGCTCCAGTTCGAACGGGGCCGGGCTGACAGCTCTGCCGGTCTTTCACGACAAGTTCGATCTGCCGATGCAATGGCAGCACCACATTGCATCGCCCTATCCGTATCGCAACGAAGCAATCTCAGATGAGGAAATCATCGCGCAGGGCGTCGCCAACCTGAAAGCCAAAGTGGCTGAGCTTGGTGCTGAAAACACTGCTGCGTTCATCATGGAACTGGTCCAAGGCTCAGGTGGTGTGATCGTACCGCCGGAAGGTTATGCCAAGGTTATGCAGGACACCTGCCGCGAGTTGGGTATCCTGTTCATCGTGGATGAGGTTATCACGGGCTTCGGGCGGACCGGACCTATGTTCGGCTGCGAGCATGAAGGGCTAACGCCGGACTTTCTGACCACGGCCAAAGGCCTGACCTCTGGCTACGCGCCGATGGGCGCGGTGTTCGTTTCGGATGCCATCTATCAGGCGATTGCAGATGCGGCGCCCGAGGGCGTGCCCTTCGGCCATGGCTTCACCTACTCAGGTCATCCGGTCAGCGCGGCTGTCGCGCTGGAGGTAATCAAGCTTTATGAAGGTGGTATGATCGAGAATTCGAAAAAGGTTGGTGCCTATTTCGAACAGCAGCTTAAAACCCTGCTGGATCATCCGGTTGTTGGCGACGTGCGCGCCAAGGGACTTCTGGCCGCCATTGAGATCGTCTCGAACAAGGAAACCAAGGCGAAACCCGCCAAGGACAAGAATGTTGCGGGTCGTCTTGCCGCAGCGGGCTACGAAAATGGCGTAATTTTCCGGGCCTTTGCCGATGACGTCATCGGGCTCGCCCCGCCCATCTGTATCACCGAAGCTGAGGTGGATCTATTGATCACCCGACTTCGTGCAACACTGGACACTATTCTGGACGTAGAAGGATAATCCTCATGAAACTGTCTGACTTCAAAGCCCTCACATTCGATGTCTATGGCACCCTGCTCGACTGGGAAACCGGCATGGTCACCGGCCTGAAGCCGCTGACCGACCGTGTGAGCCGCAGCCTGACACGCGACGATATTCTCGAAGCGCATGCCTTTTACGAAAGCACGACTCAGCGCTATACGCCGTCGAAGAAATACTACGAGCTGCTGCCCGTGGTGTATCGCCGCCTGGCCGAAGAATGGAACGTCGAAGTGACCTGGGAAGAGTGCGAAGCCTATGGCCGTTCCGCACGTCACTGGCCCGCGTTTGACGACACAATCGAGGCGCTGACCTACCTGAAAAAACACTTCAAACTGGTGGTTCTGACCAACACTGACAACCTCACCTTCTCGGGCGCCAACACCCGCCTTGGTGTGCATTTCGACGGCGTCTACACCGCCGAGGACGTGGGCAGCTACAAGCCGTTTGATCGGAACTTCGACTACATGATCGAGATGCTGGCACGTCAGGGCATTCAGAAGCATGAAATTCTGCATACCGCAGAAAGCATGTTCCATGACCACGCACCTGCCAACAAATATGGCCTGTCCAACTGCTGGATCTACCGCCGCCACGACCAAGAAGGTTTTGGCGCCACCATGAACCCCGGCGACATGCCGAAATATGGCTTCCAGTTCAATAGCATGATGGACATGGTCAAGGCACATCAGGCAGAGTTGGCTGGCTAAACTCCAGGAGGGAAGAATATGGTGGGGACGCCGAAACTCGACCGGATCGACATCAATATTCTTTCCACCCTGCAAGCGCAGGGCAATATCACCAATGTAAACTTGGCAGAGGCTGTGGGACTGTCTCCCAGCCCCTGCCTGCAAAGGGTAAAGCGGCTTGAGAAAGCGGGCTACATCCAGAACTACCGGGCCGTCATCAACCTCAAGAAACTGGCTGAGCACGTTACGGTTTTCACTGAAGTCACACTGGCCGACCACCGCCGCAAGGACTTCGTGAGGTTCGAGAACGAAATCCGCAAGCATGACAACGTAGTGGATTGCTACTTGCTGAGTGGCGGATATGACTACCTGTTGAAGTTTGTCGCGCGCGGTGTGTCCCAGTATCAGGAGATCATGGAGGATCTTCTGGAGCGGAACCTCGGCATCGATAAGTACTTCTCCTACATCGTTATTAAGCCGGTTGTCGAAAAGCATAGCGTGCCGATCCAGGACCTGGTCGACCGGGACTAAGGTGCCGCACAAAATGCTGAAGCCCGGCCAAATGCGGCGCAGGATGCTACCGGATTGGCAAATTCAAGACTTCCCCTCGCGCAAACCCGATAGGATTTTCCTAACTGCTGGAGTTGGAAATTATGAACCTTCAAGACATCTCTCTGTTTCGTCAGCAAAACCTGGTGGCGGGCGAATGGATCGACGCCGACAATGGCGCGACGATCGAAGTTGACAACCCTTCAACACTTTCTGTTGTCGGCACTGTGCCGAACTGCGGTTCCGACGAAACGCACCGCGCAATTGCAGCTGCCGAGGCTTGCTTTGCGACCTTCCGCAAAACCACAGCAGCACATCGTGGCGCACTGCTGGAGAAGTGGTTCGACCTGATCATGGAAGCTCAGGATGACCTGGCCACGCTCATGACCCTGGAGCAGGGCAAACCTTTCGCTGAAGCCAAAGGCGAAATCGCCTATGCTGCGTCGTTCGTGAAATGGTTCGCAGAAGAGGGGAAGCGCGTCTATGGCGAAACCATCCCCAGCCCGGTTCAGGACCGGCGTATCATCGTGCAGAAACAGCCTGTCGGCGTCTGCGCCATCATCACGCCCTGGAATTTCCCGGCGGCGATGATCACCCGGAAAATCGCTCCGGCCCTGGCCGCAGGTTGCCCGGTCGTTATCAAGCCGTCGGAGTTCACGCCTTTCACGGCCCTTGCACTCGGTGTGCTGGCGGAACGCGCGGGTTTCCCGACCGGCGCTGTCAACATTGTCACCGGAGATCCTGCAGGCGTCGGCGGCGCGTTGACCGGCAGCTCCGTCGTGCGCAAGCTGTCCTTCACCGGCTCCACCCGCGTGGGCAAGCTGCTTATGGAGCAATGCGCAGGCACCATGAAGCGTCTCAGCCTAGAGCTGGGCGGCAACGCTCCCTTTATTATCTTTGACGATGCCGATCTGGACCTGGCCGTCGAAGGTGTCATGGCCTCAAAGTTCCGCAATGCGGGGCAGACCTGTGTTTGTGCCAATCGGATCTTTGTCCAGGCCGGTGTCTACGATGCCTTCGCTGAAAAGCTGGCAGCTGTAGTTGGAAACATGAAGCTGGGTGACGGGTTTGAGGACGGCGTCGAAATTGGTCCGATGATCAATGAGGCGGCCATCGCCAAGATCAAATCGCATCTGGACGATGCCACGGCCAAGGGCGGAACGGTCATCGTTGGCGGCACCCAGAACGACACCAGCACGCGCTTCATCAGCCCGGCGGTCGTCACAGGTGTGACCACCGATATGATCGTGGCGGACGAAGAGACCTTTGGCCCCGTCGCGCCGCTCTTCAAGTTCGACACCGAGGAAGAAGCGCTTGCAGCAGCCAACGCGACTCCTTACGGGCTGGCGGCCTATTTCTACACCAACGACCTGACCCGCACATTCCGTGTTAGCGAAGAGTTGGAAACCGGTATGATCGGCATCAATGTCGGCGGCTTTGCCACTGAGGTCGCGCCCTTCGGCGGCATCAAGGAAAGCGGCCTGGGCCGTGAGGGTGCGCATCAGGGTATCGATGAATACCTGGAAGTCAAAACCCTGCATATCGGCGGCATCGCGTAAGGAAATCTGGCTATGACAAAAACATATCGTATCGCTGCCATTCCGGGAGACGGGATCGGCAAAGAGGTTCTGCCAGTCGGCCAGCGCGTCATTGACCTTGTGGCGCAAAAGCACAACTTCACTGTGGACTGGACCGAATTCGACTGGTCCTGCGAACGCTATCACGAAACGGGCCGGATGATGCCCGAAGATGGCATCGAGCAGATGAAGGCGTTTGACAGCATCTATCTGGGGGCCGTCGGCTTTCCCGGTGTTCCGGATCACGTGTCGCTTTGGGGTCTGTTGATCCCGCTGCGCCGCGAATTGGATCAATACGCCAATGTCCGGCCTGTGCGCCTGCTGAAGGGCATTACCTCGCCCCTGGCCGGGCGTGGTTCCGATGATATCGACATGATCATCGTGCGCGAAAACGTCGAGGGGGAATACTCCGAGATCGGCGGGCGCGTCTATCAAGGCACGGAAAACGAGGCCGCCATTCAGGAAAGCATCCTGACCCGCCGCGGCACGGACCGGATCATGGACTATGCGTTCAACGTAGCTAAAACCCGTAAACGCAAACATGTGTCTTCGGCTACCAAGTCGAATGGAATCATTCACACCATGCCGTTCTGGGACGAACGTTTTGCTGCCGCAGCCGAGCGCCATCCGGGCATTGATACGGCTCAGTTCCATATTGACATCATGACCGCGAACTTTGTCCTGCATCCGGATTGGTTCGACGTGGTTGTGGCCTCGAACCTCTTTGGCGACATCCTGTCCGACCTGGGTCCGGCTGTCGCTGGATCGATCGGTATCGCGCCCTCGGCCAACATCAACCCGGAGGGCAAATACCCTTCGATGTTTGAACCGGTCCATGGCTCGGCGCCTGACATCGCAGGCAAAGGCGTCGCCAATCCTGTTGCTGCTGTCTGGACGGCTGCGATGATGCTGGAGCATCTGGGCGAAGCAGACGCCGCGGCCGAGATTGAACAAGCCATTGAAACTTCTTTGGCAAGCCCTGATACAAAGACACGCGATCTGGGCGGCACCGCCGACACTGCAGGATCGGAAGCCGCCATTCTGGCTGCACTGTCGTAAGGAATAAAGACATGAAAAAAGCAGAGATCGTCTATGATGATTTTGCCAAGGTAGAGATGCGCCTGGGCAAGATCGTCGAGGTCAAGGATTTCACCCGCGCGCGCAATCCCTCCTACAAGGTTTGCGTAGATTTTGGTGAGCTGGGCCAACGCTGGTCCAGCGCTCAGATCAAAAACTACTCCGAAGAAGAACTGCTTGGACGGCACGTTGTCTGCGTGGTGAATATGCCTCCACGCAACATTGCCGGTTTCAAATCTGAAGTCCTGGTTATGGGTGTCCCGAACGAAGCTGGTGAGACTATCCTGCTGCAGCCCTCTCAGGATGCGGTTCTGGGAAGCGAAGTCTTCTGATGTCGGCCCGGCACACAGGATTGGGGTCACTGGCGGTTCTCTCATGGGGCACATTGGGGGTTCTTGGCGCCTTTTCAGCCTCCCTGCCGCCCTATCTGGTCCTGACGTTCTGCTTTGCGATCGCGGCGGGCATGGGGCTTGCTATATGCGCCGCCACGGGCCGCAAGCCAGTGCGTCTGCTGGACCGCAGCACCCTCTTGTTTGCCGGGCTTTTGGCCGCCTACCATTTGGCCTATCTGGAAGCTTTCCATCACGCAGATCCCATCCCAGTGTCGCTGATCAATTACCTCTGGCCTGCTTGCCTGATCATCCTTGGCAACCTGTTCTTCCAACTGCGCAGCGGGTTCCCGGGTTACCTTGGAGCCGCGCTTGGTTTTGCCGGGGTGTTAATCCTGATCGGCAAAGATGGATTTGCACTCCAGCTATCTGAGACACTCGGCTACGGCCTTGCCTTTGTTGGCGCCATTCTCTGGGCGTTGTTCTCAAACCTGCGCCGCCATGATCAGTCAGATGCTATCTCTGCAATGACGACAATCTGCTTTGCCTCCTCATTGCTTTGCGGTCTCTGGTGGATTGCAAAAGGGGCGGACCTGCCTGCGCTGAGCGCCTCGGATGTTTGGGTCATTGCAGCGCTTGGTCTGGGGCCTGCCGGGGGAGCGTTTTTTCTCTGGGATCTGGGTATGCGTCAGGGTCATGCTGCTCTGCTTGGCGTCCTAGGGTACTCAGCTCCGGTATTCTCCACCATACTCATGCTCGCGCTCGGGTTGGGTCAGCCAGGCTGGGAAATCTTTGCTGCGATAGCCTTCATCACTGCAGGCGGGATCGTGGTTCACACCGGATCAAAAGGCTCGGCGAAGGGCGCTGTTGAAGCTGAAACCAGGTGAAAGGGAAATGGAACAACGTCCGCTCTTGCCTCAGAACAAGCAGATCGTCTCACGCAGATCAAAAATGCTGCTTTGCTGGGGCTTTTGTGTTTTCGTTCTGATCTCTGTGGGGGCCGCAATCCTGCTTGTCTGAGTTTAGGTGCAGTTTCCTTTTCGTTTTCCTGCGGTTTGCTGAACGTTCACAATTTTGCAGTGTGGTGAGACGAAGCTGCCGATAATGCTCAAGGTAGCGAGCGCCCGCCTCCGGCTCTTACAGTGGGTTTTCACAGGCGATTTGCGTAGATCGACGCCAATGGAACAGCTGCAGTGCCTTTTACTTTGAGCTACTCCCCAATGTTTGGACAGGTTTTGACGTAGGTTAAGCTACTCTCTGCTCCTGCTGATCGGTTTGGGTTTCTTCTTTTCTCAGCCAATAGACCACGGCTGGGGGTTTGCCGCCAAGGGCGGAGTGTGGGCGTTTTCGGTTGTAGAAATCGATCCATTTCCCAACGCCCGCCTTCGCCTCTGATCCGGTCTCCCAGGCGTGCAGGTAGACGCATTCGTATTTCAACGACCGCCAGAGCCGCTCGACGAAGATGTTATCGAGGAAGCGCCCCTTGCCATCCATCCGCTGCCCGGCAGCGCATGTGTGCATGCGCGAGAGGGGAGATCCGCACGCCGGATCGGCGCAATCTGCTCGTCCAGGCAAAAGATGTGAACTGGCTGCCCTGATCCGTATTCATGATTTCCGGTGGGCCAACCTTCATCTGGCTGCGCACAAGATCAATGCAAGCACGGCGGCGCGAGGGGCTCAGGGGCTCCGCCCGTTCAGGCCTGAATTGATCCACAGGATCAATTCCTAGACGGCCATCACTCCCTTTGCGGCTTCCGACAGGATCAATTTGTCCAATGTCAGATCCTAGACGGCCCGGCGAAGACGCTCGTTCTCTTTCTGGAGCCGCTTCAGTTCCTTGAGTTGTTCCGTGCCCATTCCGCCGTACCCTCAGCATCTCTCTCGAACCAATGGCGTTCGATGCTTCGATCTTCCAGCGGTAATAGGTTTGTTCAGTCACACCGATCTGTCTGATCGCGTCTATCCGAGGCATGCCTTGCCCTATCAGGACTTCAACTTGCCGTAACTTCACGACAATCTTTTCAGGCTTGGGCCTTTTGGTCGCCATCTATGGTCTTCCGTTTCCTAATCATAGGGACGGACCACTTCTTTGGGGGAGGCTCATGGATCGCAGGGAAGATGCCGCCCCACGACATGGTTGTCGCCTGGTAGCTGAGGGTCACCGGAGCATGCTCCTATTTGTTGCCGATGTTGCGCAACAGATGGCGACGCCGGGTATTGAAATCTCTTGGAATTGGTTGGATATGTTGCGGGTAATTTGAGTAGGTTTTTCAGAAGGACTTCCGACGCCGCCGCTACATGCAGGGATTGACTGCATGCCGTTGCCAGACAGGCGGCTATGGGCAGAGACATTTTCTGATCCGCTGTCTTCATGCCTTTTCAGGGCAGCTATAATTTATTTTTTCCGGAGTTGTTCGTTGGATAACAAAGTCGACCGTTCCCCTTTATCTTGTTTGACTGCCGGCCTGGCCGCTGACACGGCTGTTGAGATGTCGCCGGATGGCGGGTTGCATATGCTGGAGATGGCGATTCAAAGGGCGGGAGAGGGTTTGACCCGATGGCAAGCGGGCAGTTTTGAGCTGCTCAGCACCGTGTCCTTGGCAAGTGCAGAGATTACTCTGCTGCAGTTGATCGGCAAGGGCGGCCAGTCCAAAACGATCAAGGAACTGGCCCGGGCCACCAACCGGACCGACATTCCCAACATCCAGTATTCCTTGCGCAAACTTGCCTCTGCCGGGCTGACCCGCAAACAAGGGGCGGGCCGCTCCGGAGTCACCTACAGCTTGACTGAGGAAGGCTGCCATGTGTCAGAGAGACTGCAGGATGTCCGTGAACGCCTGCTGCTGCAGGCATTGGCGGGGCACCCGGATCTAACCAGACGGTTGCACAGCGCTGCGGAAACCCTGGAAGAATTGACCGAATTATTCGGCGTCGCTGTTCGTCAGGCCGAAGCGCGCAGCGGCTCTTGAGGGCGCAGCAGATCCCATTGCGCGGTGCGGCAGCGGCAGCGTAAGGTTTGGTCATGATCGAACTTAAAGACCTTCAGTTGCTGACGGCGCTGGCGCGGCATCAGCATTTCGCCAAGGCCGCTGCTGATTGCGGTATTTCGCAGCCCGCGTTTTCGATGCGGATCCGCAATCTGGAGGAACGGCTGGGTCTGTCCATCGTGCGCCGGGCCAACCGGTTTCAAGGGCTGACCGAGGAAGGCATGATGATTGTGCGCCGGGCGCGCTCGATCCTCGACGATGCCAAGGCGCTGGAGCAGGAGATTGCGGCATCCCGCGGCGAAGTGACTGGCACTCTGGTGCTGGGGGTGGTGCCGACCGCCACCGCTTGGGCCGCGCAGCTGGTGGATCAGGTGCATCTGGCCTATCCTCGGATCCTGGCCCGCGTCGAAGTCACCACATCGCTGGCTATTCAGCAGCGCCTTTATGATGGTACAATCGATGCCGGGATTACCTATTCCGACAGCATGGGCCGGGATCTGGTGACAGTTCAGCCGCTCTATGAGGAAAGCTATGTTCTGCTGGCGCCGGAGCAGATGGTGGCGGACCGGGGCGATGCGATCAGCTGGGCTGATGCGGCAGAGCTGCCGCTCAGCTTGCTGGATCAGCAAATGCAGAACCGCCGCATTCTGGACCGGATCTTTGCCGATCTGGGTCTGAAGCCGGAGATTGTGTCCGAATCCAACGGTTTCATGGCGTCGATGGTGCTGGCACGTGAAGGTTCGGTGGCGACGATTCTGCCGCGTGCGTTGATGCAAGCCTTGGGAAACCTCGGCGGAACCCGGGTGCTGACGTTGAACAAGCCGGAACAAACCCGGCAGATTTGCATCGCTTCTCTGGACCGGACACCGGAACTCACAACTGTGCGCGCTTTAAAAGAGGTGGTTGCGACGTTTGTGGACGATGGGATGCCGCAAATGGCGTGATAAGCACAGCTTATCGTGCAATCCAATTTCCAGATTTGACGATATTCATTCTTGATGGCATTTCGGGTTGAATTACGTGCTGACTGGAGGACCCCATGGCACCATTGGATGATAGCAAGGGCGTATGGAAGTCCGGCAAAGGCAAAGGGCGCAAGACGCCCAAAGGCCGCCAGGTTGACGACATTGCGCTGAGCGAGGTTCAGGAGCTGCTGGGTGACCGCCCGCGCAACCGTGACCTCTTGATCGAGTTCCTGCACCTGATTCAGGACAAATACGGCTGCCTCAGCGCCGCGCATATCCGGGCGCTGGCGGAGGAGATGCGCACAGGCCAGGCGGAAATCTATGAGGTTGCAACCTTCTATGCCCATTTCGATGTGGTGAAGGAGGGCGAGACCCCGCCGCCCGCGCTGACCATCCGGGTTTGCGATTCGCTATCCTGCGAGCTGGCCGGCGCCGAACAGCTGCAGAAGGCGCTGGAAGACGGTTTGGACGCCTCCCAGGTCCGCGTGCTGCGCGCACCCTGCATGGGCCGCTGCGATACTGCGCCGGTTCTGGAAATCGGCCACAACCACATCGACCACGCCACGGTTGAAAAGGTCGAAGCAGCGATTGCGGCAGATGACACCCACGCGCATATCCCCGAATACGAAACCTTCGCGGCCTACGAGGCCGAAGGCGGTTATGCCACGCTGAAAGATCTGCGTGCCAACGGCGACTGGGAAGCGGTTCAAGCGAAAGTCAAAGAAGCCGGCCTGCGCGGTCTTGGCGGTGCTGGCTTCCCGTCCGGAACCAAATGGGGTTTTGTGCGTGCCAACGAAGGCCCGCGCTATCTCGCCGTGAACGGCGACGAGGGTGAGCCCGGCACATTCAAGGACCGCTACTATCTGGAACGTACCCCGCATGTCTTCCTTGAAGGGATGCTGATGGCCGCCTGGGCGGTAGAGGCCGAGAAAGCCTTTATCTACATGCGTGACGAATATCCGGCGGTGCTGGCAATCCTCGCAACCGAGATCAAGGCGCTGGAAGACGCCGGCATCGTTGAGGCAGGTTATATCGATCTGCGCCGCGGGGCTGGTGCCTATATCTGCGGTGAAGAAAGCGCGATGATCGAGTCCATCGAAGGCAAGCGCGGCGAGCCGCGCCACCGTCCGCCGTTTGTAGCGCAGGTGGGTGTTTTCGGTCGTCCGACCCTCGTGCATAACGTCGAAACCCTGTATTGGGTCTGCAAGATCAACCGCGAAGGTCCGGAATGCCTGAATTCGGTTGAAAAGAACGGCCGCAAGGGTCTGCGCAGCTATTCGGTCTCGGGCCGCGTGAAGAACCCGGGCGTGCATCTGCTGCCCGCCGGCTCCACCATCACCGATGTTATCGAGGCCTGCGGCGGAATGCTGGATGGCCACGCCTTCAAGGCATACCAGCCGGGCGGCCCGTCCTCCGGCCTGTTGCCTGCGTCGATGCACGACATCCCGCTCGACTTTGACACGTTGCAGCCGCATGGCACCTTTATTGGCTCCGCTGCCGTTGTGGTGCTGTCCGATCAGGACTCGGCCCGCGACGCCGCGCTGAACATGCTGCGCTTCTTCGAAGATGAAAGCTGCGGCCAGTGCACCCCCTGCCGGGTGGGCTGCGAGAAGGCCGTCAAGCTGATGGGCGAAAAGAAGTGGGATCAGGGGCTGTTGGAAGAGCTGAGTGCCGCGATGGTTGATACGTCGATTTGCGGGCTGGGCCAGGCAGCGCCCAACCCGATCCGCCTGACCATCAAACACTTCCCCGAGGAGGTATAAGCCATGAGCGATAAAATCACTTTCACACTCGATGGCGAACAGGTCACGGCAGACGCAGGCCTGACCATCTGGGAAGTCGCCAACGGCCGCGGATTGAAGATCCCACATCTGTGCCATAAGCCGCAGCCGGGCTACCGTCCGGACGGCAACTGCCGGGCTTGTATGGTCGAGATCGAAGGCGAGCGCACGCTGGCGGCCTCCTGTATCCGCGAGCCTGCTGATGGCATGGTTGTCACCACCAATAACGCACGGGCTGAGAATGCCCGTAAGATGGTGATGGAACTTCTGGTGGCTGACCAGCCAAAGAAGGAAGAGGCGCACGACAAGTCCTCCCACATGTGGGACATGGCCGAGTTGAACGGCGTCACTGAAAGCCGTTTCCCCAAGCTGGAAGAAGGCCGCATCCCGCTGCTGGATGATAGCCATGTGGCGATGTCAGTGAACCTGGATGCCTGTATTTCCTGCGGTCTGTGCGTCCGCGCGTGCCGCGAAGTTCAAGTCAATGACGTGATCGGCATGGCCGGACGCGGCCACGATGCTTATCCGACATTTGACATTGCCGACCCGATGGGCGCGTCCACCTGTGTGGCCTGTGGTGAATGTGTGCAGGCCTGCCCGACCGGCGCGCTGATGCCTTCTGCGGTACTGGACGATGCAGGTCAGGGCGACCTGAAAGACTATGACAGCGAGACCGAAAGCGTCTGCCCGTTCTGCGGCGTCGGCTGCAAGGTTTCGCTCAAGGTCAAGGATGGCAAGGTCAAGCATATTGAGGGCATCAACGGCCCGGCAAACGAAGGCCGTCTGTGCGTCAAGGGCCGCTTTGGCTTTGACTACATCCACCACCCGCACCGCCTGACCAAGCCGCTGATCCGCCGTGACGATGCGCCGGCCAAGGGCCTGAATGTCGACCCGGGCAATCTCTCCACCCACTTCCGCGAAGCGACTTGGGAAGAGGCGATGGATTTGGCTGGCAAAAGCCTGATGAAGCTGCGCGATGAGGATCCGAAATCGGTTGCTGGTTTCGGCTCGGCAAAATGCACCAACGAAGAGGCTTATCTCTTCCAGAAATTCATCCGCCAGGGCTTTAAACACAACAACGTTGATCACTGCACCCGTCTTTGCCACGCATCTTCGGTTGCGGCGCTGATCGAAAACGTTGGCTCCGGTGCTGTGACCGCGACCTTCAACGAGATCGAAAACGCGGATGTGGCGATCATCATCGGCTCCAACCCGATCGAAAACCACCCGGTGGCGGCGACCTACTTTAAGCAGTTCACCAAACGCGGCGGCAAGCTGATCGTGATGGATCCGCGCGGCGTGGGCATGCGTCGCTTTGCGACCGAGATGCTGCAGTTCCGCCCTGGCGCGGATGTGTCGATGCTCAACGCGATCATGCATGTGATCGTCGAGGAAGAACTGTATGACAGCCAGTACATCCACCGCTGGACCGAGAACTGGGAAGCTGAAAAAGAGCATCTGAAGCAGTTCACACCCGAGAAGATGTCGGAAATCTGCGGCATCGAACCGGACCAGCTGCGCCGTGTGGCGCGGATCTTTGCTGGTGCAAATGCAGGGTTGATCTTCTGGGGCATGGGCATCTCCCAGCATATTCACGGCACCGACAATTCGCGCTGCCTGATTTCGCTGGCCCTGATGACCGGCAATGTGGGCAAGCCGGGTGCGGGCCTGCACCCGCTGCGCGGTCAGAACAACGTGCAGGGCGCGTCCGACGCGGGCCTGATCCCGATGTTCCTGCCGGATTATCAGACCGTGACCTCGGATGATGTGCGCAAGAGCTTCACCGATGTCTGGGGCGGCGGCGACTTCTCGAACGAGAAGGGCCTCACCGTGACCGAGATCGTTGACCAGGCCTATGCCGGCAATATCAAGGGCATGTACATTCAGGGTGAAAACCCGGCGATGTCCGACCCGGATGCCGACCACGCACGGGACGCCTTTGCCAAGCTGGAGCTGATGATCGTTCAGGATATCTTCCTGACCGAGACGGCGAACTATGCCGACATCATCCTGCCGGCCTCGGCGCTCTATGAGAAGAACGGCACCGTGTCCAACACCAACCGCCAGGTGCAGCGTGTTCGTCCCGCCGTTGCGCCTCCGGGTGAGGCGCGTGAGGACTGGAAAGTCACCGTGGAACTGGCGCAGCGCATCGGTCTGCCTTGGGATTACAAGGACGTCAGCGAAGTCTTCAACGAGATGAAGCTGAACATGAAGTCCTTGAACAACATCACCTGGGAGCGTCTGGAGACCGAGACCATCACCTATCCGTCGCTGCATGAGACCGACCCGGGTCAGGCGATTGTGTTCGGCGATGGCTTCCCGCGTCCCGAAGGCCGCGCCCGCTTTACTCCGGCCTCGGTGATCCCGCCGGATGAGGCGCCGGATGCGGAGTATCCGATGATCATGACCACCGGCCGCCAGCTGGAGCATTGGCACACCGGGTCGATGACCCGCCGCTCCCTGGTGCTGGACGCTGTTGAACCGGAAGCGAACTGTTCTCTCAACCCCAAAACCCTACGGGCGATGGGCGTGGAGCCGGGCGAGATGGTGCGCTTGTCCACCCGCCGCGGCTCGATTGAGATTATGGCACGGGCTGACCGGGCAATTGCCGAGGACATGGTGTTTGTGCCCTTTGCATATGTCGAGGCAGCAGCAAACATCCTGACCAACCCGGCTATCGACCCCTATGGCAAGATCCCCGAGTTCAAGTTTTCGGCTGTCCGGGTTGAGAAGGTAGAAAGCCAGATCGCTGCCGAGTAATCCCGGCCGCGTGTGAGCGAGATCAGAACGGGCGCGGAGCTGATGGCTTCGCGCCCGTTTTGCGTTTGAGGTTATCCAGCGGAATATCTGAGGCAGGCGGCCGGCCTGTGTTCCGAGGGTAAGTTACATCAGCTGTGGCGGGCCAAAAAACGGTCCAGATCCCGCTTTGACGGCGGCGCGCCGGTGAAAACCTCAACCCAGCCGGGCATAAGTGAAATCCGGTATTCCGTGCTTTCGTGTACCTGCATCGAGATATAGCCGATCTGGGTGTAGATCATCGCCCGGGCGCGGATCAGTGCGACGCCGGCGTCGAAACCAAAGCGGATGAACATCTCTGTTAGTGCCTTCTCACGCCGGGTATCGGCTTGGTCCAGCCGTGCCTGCAGGTCAGGATCGTTGCGCGCCCAATTGCGGATCGCCAGATCCAGCCGGGAGTCGAACAGGCCTGCATCAATCCAGCAGTCAAACAGGTTGAACAGCGCCTCGGCAATGGTTTCCGCATAAGCCTCGGACCGGGCGATCAGGTTGCCGGTGTTCTTTTCCTCCCAGCGCCGCACCATCGCCTCCAGCAGCGCCTCGCGGTCTTTGAAGTGCCAGTAGAAACTGGTGCGGGCCACGCCAAGCCGCTTGGCCAGAGGCATCACCTTCACGGCTTCCACGCCGCTCTCGGTCAATACTTCGTAAGCGGCTGATAGCCAGTCTTCGTCACCCAGCCGGGTGCGGGTAATGTCCTGAGTGTCCATGTGGCAGCCATAACAGCGGGGCAGGGCGGGTGCAACTTTTCTTGACAGGTATGAATGTTTAATTGACACATATGTCAAGAACGGTTGGCGACTCGCCAATGCCGCGCTTGCCCAGACATCGTTCCAGGAGACCCGCATCATGTCCAAGGACCCGCTGCTGCAGCCCTATCAGCTGAAGCACCTGACGCTTCGCAACCGGATCATGACCACCAGTCATGAACCGGCATATCCGGAAGACGGGATGCCCAAGGCACGCTATGCCGCCTATCACGCGGAACGGGCCAAGGCGGGCGTGGCGCTGACGATGACCGCCGGGTCTGCTGCAGTCAGCAAGGACAGCCCGCCGGTCTTCAACAATATCCTTGCCTACAAGGATGAGGTGGTGCCGTGGATCCGCAGCCTGACGGATCAGGTGCATGAACATGGCGCCGCCGTGATGATCCAGCTTACCCACCTTGGACGCCGCACTGGCTGGAACAAAGGCGACTGGCTGCCCTCTGTCAGCTCGTCCAGGCACCGCGAACCGGCGCACCGCGCCTTTCCGAAACTGGCCGAGGATTGGGATATCGCCCGGATCATCAGCGATTTCGCCGATGCAGCAGAGCGGATGAAAGAAGGCGGGATGGATGGGATCGAACTCCAGGTCTATGGCCATCTGATGGATCAGTTCTGGTCGCCGCTGACCAATGATCTGGACGGGCCATACGGCGGCCAGACGCTGGAGAGCCGGATGAAATTCCCGATGGACGTGCTGCAGGCCGTGCGGGACCGGGTCGGAGAGGAATTCATCGTCGGCCTGCGCTACACGGCGGATGAGGCGCAGAAGGGTGGCATCACTCCGCAAGAAGGCCTTGAGATATCCAAGCGCCTGGCGGGCAGCGGTATGGTGGATTTTCTGAACGTGATCCGTGGCCGCATCCATACTGATCCTGCGATGACCGATGTGATCCCGGTTCAGGGCATGAAATCAGCCCCGCATCTGGATTTTGCCGGAGAGGTGAAGAAGGCAACAGGCATGCCCACATTCCACGCCGCCCGCATCCCGGATGTGGCAACTGCCCGCCATGCGGTTGCCGCGGGGCTTTTGGACATGGTTGGCATGACCCGCGCTCATATGGCTGATCCGCATGTGGTGAAGAAGATCATGGAAGGGCGCGAGGATGAGATCCGCCCCTGTGTGGGGGCCACCTATTGCCTGGACCGGATCTATCAAGCGGGGGATGCGCTGTGCATTCACAATGCAGCGACGGGCCGCGAGTTGACGATGCCGCATGAAATTGCGCCTGCTAAGGCCAGCAAGAAGATTGTGATCGTTGGTGCCGGACCCGCCGGGCTTGAGGCTGCGCGGGTGGCGGCAGAGCGCGGTCATCATGTCACCGTGTTTGAAGCTGCGGCCGAGCCGGGCGGCCAAATCCGCCTGACAGCGCAGAACCCGCGCCGGGCAGAAATGATCGGGATCATTGATTGGCGCATGGCTCAATGCGCCGCGCGGGACGTGGAGTTCCGCTTCAGCACTTGGGCTGAGGCCGCAGACGTGACAGCGCTGAACCCGGATGTGGTCATCGTCGCGACGGGAGGTTTGCCAAACACCGAACTGTTCGAAACCCGTGGCGAGGCTTCGCATGTAGTCTCTGCCTGGGACATTATTTCCGGTGACGTGAAACCGGCCGCAAATGTGCTGATTTATGACGAGAGCGGCGACCATCCTGGGCTGATGGCAGCAGAGATCGCCGCCAATGCTGGTGCCAGAGTAGAAGTGATGACGCCTGACCGGACCTTTGCCCCGGACATCATGGCGATGAACCTGGTGCCCTACATGCGGGCGCTGCAGGACAAGGACGTTACCTTCACCGTGACCCGCCGCTTGCTGGAGGTAGCGCGGACCGGCAATAAGCTGACAGCTTCCATCGGGACAGACTACAGCGGTGATGTGTATGAGGCCGGTTATGATCAGGTGGTTCTCAACTACGGGACGCTGCCGCTGGATGACCTGTACTTCGACCTTAAGGAACAGTCGTCCAATCGCGGTGAGATCGAACAAGGGGCACTGATTGCGGGCCGCCCGCAGAAGATAGTCTCCAACCCGCAAGGGCAGTTCCAGCTGTTCCGCATCGGTGATGCGGTTTCTGCCCGCAACACCCATGCGGCGGTTTATGATGCGCTGCGGCTGATGAAGGACATCTGATATGCGTTTGGGATTTTTGGGATGCGGCACCATTGCTTCTGCCGTGGTGCGGGGACTGGCGGGCAAGGGCCACCAGATCACGGTTTCGGAACGCGGCAAGGCGCAGTCCGCGGCGCTTGCTGAGGCTTTCGAGGATGTGACCGTTACTGGAAACCAGGCAGTGATCGACGCCAGCGATGTGATCTTCCTCGGCTTGATGGCTGAGTCCGCTGAGGGCATTCTGAAGGAGCTGGTCTTCCGCGAAGATCAGCAGGTGGTCTCCCTCATGGCCGGTGCGGATCTTGGCCGCGTGGCAGAACTGACCGCGCCGGCTGAAGCCGTTGCAGTTATGATCCCCTTTCCGGGCATCGCACAGGGCGGCTCTCCGGTCATGGCGCTGGGGAATACCGCGCTGCTTGGCAGTCTCTTCGAGCCGGACAATCAGATCTTTGTGCTTAAGGATGAGGGAGAACTGAATGCGTATCTGTCAGCTCAGGCTGTGCTCTCACCAGCGGCGCGCCTGGTGGGGGATGCAGCGGAATGGCTCGGCGATCGGGTCTCAGACAAGGCGCAGGGCGAGGCCTTTTTGCGGATGCTGGTGTCGGCCAGCCTGCAGGCTTCGGGCTGCGCGGAACTGATCGAAGCACTGAACACCCCGGGAGGCTATAACCAACGGCTGCGGCTGCATATGGAGGACGCCGGCCTTCGCAGCAGCCTTTCGAAGGGTTTGAGTAACCTCGAAGGCTGAAGGGCAAACTGATTGAATAGGAAGGCGGTCCTGTTTGGGCCGTCTTTTTGTTTTGTGCTGTTCTCTTTCGGGCTTTGTCCGTGGCGACTCGTTTTCTGGGGTGATTTGCTGTGATTCCTGGCTGCGGGTCTGTGGATAAGCTGGACTGGTCTGTGGGTAAGTCCTGTGGCGGGGTGTTTTGGGTGTTCCGGGGTGTTTGCGGCTGCAGCATCCGGGTCAGTATTGCTGACTTTTTTGACGCGTAAGCTGTTGATTTTGTTTTATTTTCATCT